>CAIYVS010000437.1 GCA_903929655.1 uncultured Bacteroidota bacterium
ATCTCCAACTTTTTACACAGTCGTATCGGGCGGTTATTACTATTATAATGGAACATCCTGGGTAAATACCGGGTATTCATCCGGATCAATCAACATAGGTGGTGGCGGTGGGTATATATATGGTCTTGGTGTATTTGGTTCAATATATCAATATGATGGTACAGGGCCGGCAAGCCAGTTAACTACGTTTACGGGAACCTTAGGCACAACAGATGTAGTAGCAGATTGTGCAGGAAACTATTATCTCTTGCTTTCGAGTCCCCAAGGCTTATATAAATACAATTCAAACGGAATTTTAATTAATTCATGGACACTAAGCGGCACTTTTACTTTTGGTGCAGGAGGAGGTTTGGGGATTATTGGCAATACCGTTTATTACGATGCCGACACTTCTATATACAGAGGTGTCATTGTTGGAAATAACATTACTTTTTCTCTTCTTGGCGCAACCGGAACAACGACAAGGGATTTTGGAACCTGCACAGTATCCCCGGGCAATGTTCAGGCCAACATAGACACTATTATATATTGCAATGGGTCTCCCGGAATATTAGTCTATGCAACAGGCATAGGGCCCTTTACATGGTCCGTTTTAAATGGACCAGCAATTATCTCCGGCTCAGGAGATTCAATTACAGTTAGCTCAACCACACAATCAACAATAGTATTAAGTTCAAGTGATAGTGCAGTTTGTGGAATAAATACTGACACTATTCCTATGGTAGTGCTCCCTACACCTTTGATAACTACTGCTAATACCAGCACTTTATGTATAGGTGCTACCCTAAACCTTACAGCAAGCAGCAGCCCTGCCGCAAGTAATTACTATTGGTCGGGGCCCAACAGTTTTAACAGCAATAATCCAAATACTTCAATCAATAATGTTTCCTTCACAGACTCTGGTTATTACTATATTACTGACAGCCTGAATGGCTGTGGTTCAGCAGATTCAGTGCATGTTATTGTAAAACCAAATCCTGCTGTTCCAATTGCGACAACCAATACCCCCATTTGTGCCGGAGATTCTTTAAAATTTACAGCTACAGATACAACGGTTGGAGTAAGCTTTGGATGGACAGGACCTGGTTCTTTTACTTCAAGCTCGCAAAATCCGAATATTGCTAATGCCCAAACAAATAATGCAGGCACTTACACAGTATCTGCTATCCTGAACGGATGTATTGAGAGCGCTGCGACAAATGCTATAATTAACCCTGTTTTAGGACCACCTGTAATTAATATCAGCGTTAGCCCAGGTAGCAATATTTGTGCAGGTGATAGTATTACATTGAGTGCAACAGCAAATATCGGTGGCAATTTCAGCTACCAGTGGATAAGAAATGGTATAAACATCAGTGGGGCAACAAGTGCAGCATTTACAACTGCATTCGTAAATAATAATGACATTATAACTTGCCAGGTAAAAAGTACGGCTCCCTGCCAGGATATAGACAGCGCCATCAGCAATGCATTAACAATACATATAGTTAGCTACCCGCCTCCAGCTATCAGTGTAACGACCTACCCGCTTTATTATACTCCGGGCGACACGGTAACTTTCTCGGCACATGTACCTAATGGAAACGTTGGACTCACTTACTCCTGGACAAAAAACGGCATCATCATTCCGGGAGCAACAAATAGCACCCTTACTACCCATAATGTAAGTGTCGGCGATACCGTATGCCTCATTGTTCATTCATCCATACCCTGCACCTTCCCCGATTCTTTAGTAGCCTGTGTGGAACTGACTACAGGCATTTCCAATTTGCTGTCATCTGCAAACAATATCAAAATATACCCCAACCCTGCAAGCACCACTTTGTATATTGATGCATCCGAACAAATAGATGTTCGCATCTTAAGTATGGACGGTAAATTATTGATCAGGCAACTGAATGCTAAACAAATAGACCTTAGCCAATTAGCCAATGGCACCTACATGGTAAAAGTGTATGATGAAAAAGGAATGTTATTGAAAATAGAAAAGCTCGTGAAACTGCAATAGCTACATCCTCTCAATTATCCCCGCTATCCCCTGCCCGCCGCCTATGCATGCTGTAACGAGTCCGTACTTTTTATTTAGGCGTTTCATATCATGTAGTATCTGTATGCTGAGTTTGGCACCCGTACAACCTAATGGATGCCCTAAGGATATTGCGCCACCATTGATATTTACTTTTGCAGGGTCCATTCCTAATTCACGAATCACAACAAGCGATTGGGATGCAAATGCTTCATTCAATTCTATCAGGTCCATCTGCTCAAGGCTCATTCCTCCATTCTTCAATACTTTAGGCACAGCCTTAATAGGCCCTATGCCCATAATGCGCGGATCAACACCTGCCGATGCACAGGAAACCAATCTCCCAATAGGTTGCAACTCCAATTGTTTCATCAACCTTTCACTCATCACAATTACAAATGCAGCCCCGTCAGAAGTCTGCGATGAATTACCCGCAGTAACAGTCCCTCCCTGTGCAAATACAGCAGGCAGTTTTGCAAGTGCCTGCAAATTGGTATCTGCACGCGGCCCTTCATCGGTGTCCACTATAAATTCACGTTCTGCCCTTTTGCCCTTTTCGTTCACATATACTTCCTTGACAGTAATAGGCAAAATGCCATCTTTAAAATATCCTTCTTTAATGGCGTTCAAAGCTTTTTGATGAGAAGCCAGTGCAAATGCATCCTGCTCTTCGCGGCTCACTTTATAATCCCTTGCCACTTCCTCTGCGGTCAGGCCCATGCTTAAATAATAATCGGGCGTACTTTTAGCTATCTCGTAATTGGGCATGGTGCGCCAGCCTGCTGTTGGCACCAGGCTCATGCTTTCGGTGCCACCTGCAATAATACAATCCGCATAGCCCGACTGTATCTTTGCAGTAGCCAATGCAATAGATTCGAGGCCTGAGCCGCAATAACGGTTCACGGTAACACCAGGTGCCCATTCTCCTACTGCACGGTTGGCAATAATACGCCCCACCTGTAAACCCTGCTCTGCCTCCGGCACAGCATTGCCCACAATCACATCATCCACCAGTTTGCTATCCAGTTGAGGCACCGAAGCCAACAAACCTTTTATTACATCCACTGCAAGATCATCAGGACGGTAAAAACGAAAACCACCACGTTTCGACTTTCCTACTGCAGTACGATATCCCGCTACTATATATGCTGTATTCATAAAATTCCAAATAACAAAAAACAAATTCCAAATAACAAGAAAATCTTGGAATCAAATTCCAAATCCCAGTAACACAGTTAAAGTTAAAGATACTTTGGTTAATAAGTATTTGATCTGGTGAAAATTAACGAACCATCATAATATAAGCCTATTGCCATATAAGTATGCCTACCACATATAATTCGTAAATTTGTATCAGAATATTGATTTTATGGACAGCAAGAAGACATTGGTTTTAGGCGCATCAGAGAATCCCGAACGTTACAGCAATAAAGCCATTCATCGTTTGAGAGAGCATAAACACCCGGTGGTGGCAATAGGCAACCGCGCAGGTAAGGTAGAAGACGTAGATATCATCAAAGAACATCCCGATATGAATGATATAGACACCGTAACTCTTTATTTAAACCCGGACAACCAAAAAGCCTATTACGACTATATCCTCTCACTAAAACCCAAACGTATCATCTTCAATCCCGGCACCGAGAATGACGAACTGGAATTAAAAGCAAAACAAGCTGGCATAAAAGTGCAGGAAGCTTGTACTTTGGTTTTGTTGGGAACGGGACAATATTAAACCCCTCTGAACCCCTGAAGGGGAGAAGCATTATCCTTTACGGCGAATAAATACGTCTATATTTGTAATAACCGTTACAAATGAAAAGAAACTCTTGTATATTATTTACTGTGGCTTTCTGTATATTCTTTTGCATTTCTATTGCAAATGCTTTTGCACAAACAGGGACTATTGCCGGACGGGTGCTTGATGAAAGAAAATGGCCCATGATCGGGGCCGTGGTAGAAGTGATGCAAGAAAACATTAGAAAAGGAGGCGCTGTAAGCGATTATGATGGAATCTTTTTTATAAACAATCTTAAGGAAGGCACATACAATATTCGGGTATCCTATTCAGGTTATTATCGCAATTATCTTATAGGGGCGCCCATTATTCCCAACAAAGTAAGCATGTTAATTGAACAACTCTTACCCTCGCCCTATAAACCTGAAACACAAAGCTACCTGGTTGGCATAAATGATAGCACTGATTCTTGCACCATATACCTTTATCATCAAAATAAGACAGGTCAAATCTCAGGGCACAGATATGCAGCTAATATACAGGATAAAAGGAAAGTAGATAGGTACACACCGGTATATCTAAAATCGGTTGCTCAAATCCCTATCCCTCCCTGGAAGAAAGATGGATTCAATATAGACCCCTACGAACCAACGAAAACTATTTTCACTAGCGACCAAATAGAAAAGAGGTAATAGAAATGAAAAAGCCTTTATCAGTAGTAATTAAAGTTATCATATTCCTTATTTTGGTTCCCTGCGTAAATATTTGCGGTATCGGTATCACAGGTAAAATCCTTGACAATAACCATCAGCCTATAGTTGGTGCAGTTATCACAGTTACTCAAAGTGCTACTAATAAAAGTTGCGCTGTAAGTGATTTCGATGGGTACTACTATATTAAAAATATTGATACAGGTAGGTATGATGTTAAAATATCTTTAAAAGGCTTTACTTCGTGCTTAGTAAAAGAGGTAATTGTCGACCAGAATAAAATTACCGAAGTGGACACGAGATTGAAACTACAAACTAAATTATCCGATTCTGTAGTTATAGTTACATATAAAAGACCAATTATCGATAAATGTTACACAAACAATCACCGAGAATTAATCACTGATGATATTATAAAGCACCCACGTTATGGAAATAATATTAATCAACAAAACGAAACAGATTCATCCAAACCAATTGAAATAAAACCAAAATCAATCCACTAATAGGAATGAAAAAGCCCATATCAATACAGCTAACAACTTTCTGTGTTTGTTTGTCTATTTTCTCCTTCCCTTTCTTCGCAACATATTGTCATGCTCAAATCAAAAAAAATAAAAATAGAAAAGCTGACAGTTGAAGTTCGCGAGTTTAAAATTGATACCCCTTTTTCCTTTTCATCGGTCCCCAAAATTGATTCAGTAAATGGTAGACCTGTTTATATTATTGACGGAACATATACCAGGCCGGTTCCTGAACTTTCACCATATCCGCCGAAGCAAAAAAGCATTTTTAGAAGATTATTTAAGCGAAACCAATAAACCCATCAACCACTCACCCATTATAAGAGTGCCCCATCCACAATGCCCCACCTATACTATCTTTCGTGGCGCCTGTTACAGAGCATAAAGTATTGGTTTCTTCCCTCCAGCGCAGCGTGCCTATCAGCGCCATTACCAGGGCCTCTTTAAATTTTACGGTAGTATGGTCAGGCACTGTAACGATCACATTCAGTTGTGCCAGAGATCGTTCCAGCTCAGCAACAAGGAATTTATTCAGTGCGCCGCCGCCGGTTATCAGCATAGATGCCTGCTCCATCCCTGTGGGATATCTGCTCACCGCATCTGTAACCTGCTCAACAATAAGCTGCACCGTTGTGCGCAACATATCAAACGTACTATGCCCGCTTTCTAAAAGAACCGGGAATACCATTTCTATGGCAGCTTCATTACTCAACGATTTTGGCGGGGCCAGTTTATAATAATCTGCATTGCCGAGATCTGTAATTACATCCAGTAGTAAATTACCCTCAGCAGCCATTGCTCCATCTTCATCCATCACCTTGCCCTCATTCTCCGCCAGCGAATTCAATATCTGGTTTGCAGGACAAACATCAAAGGCCAGCAACCCACCATTATACGGAACAGTGATATTGGCGATACCACCAATATTCAAACGATAATCATAATTGCCAAACAATAGTTTATCCCCTATTGGAACGATAGGCGCACCCTGGCCACCGAGGGCCACGTCCAGCGACCGCAGATCGCTAATAACAGGCAAACCTGTCACTGCCGCGATCGTTGCCCCATCGCCTATCTGGCAAGTGGTATGGTGTTGCGGCTCATGAAAAACAGTATGCCCGTGAGATGCTATGAAATTTACCTGGTGCCCTATATTGTACTTCTCAATAAAATGATTGATCTGCCCGCCCAGGTAGCGACCGTAGCTGGTATGCATTTTCAGAAAATCGCTCACCGGCCTGTAAGCTATATGCTGCAGGTCATGCATCATACCCGTCGCATAAGGAATACAATCTGCATGAATGATCCTGTAAGACCATTGCCCCCTTATCTCCTCCAGTTCCGTATACGCAATATCCAGCCCGTCCAGCGAAGACCCTGACATTAAGCCTATTACCCTGTAAACCATAGTGTAAACTTAATCTGGAAATTTGAAAATATGCAAATTTGAAAATGCTTTGAAAATGCAAAAAAATTTCAAAAGCAAGAACGACTTAAGGCTATGTAAACACACTTTAAGTATTCACACCTCCCTCTCCTTTGGAGAGGGCCGGGGTGAGGCCCTTACGCCATTACAGCCAGTGCCTTAGCCATCGTAACGCCAATATTCGCAGGGCTATCCACCACATGTATCCCGCACTCGCTCATGATCTTCATTTTGGCAGCAGCAGTATCTTCTGCCCCGCCTATTATAGCACCCGCATGACCCATCCGGCGACCTGCCGGAGCAGTTTGCCCGGCTATAAAACCTACCACAGGTTTGCGCATATTATTCTTCAGCCACCTTGCAGCTTCTGCCTCCATATTACCACCTATCTCCCCTATCATGATGATACCATCAGTCTCAGGATCATTCATCAGCATTTCCACAGCTTCTTTGGTAGTGGTACCGATAATAGGGTCGCCGCCAATACCAATAGCGGTTGAGATACCCATCCCTGCCTTCACAGCCTGGTCTGCAGCCTCATAAGTAAGTGTACCCGATTTAGAAACCACACCAATTCGTCCCGGCTTGAAAACAAAACCCGGCATAATGCCCACCTTAGCCTCACCCGCAGTTATCACACCGGGGCAATTAGGCCCTACCAGGCGGCAATCTTTTCCTTTTAAAAATTCACGTGCATTCACCATGTCCTGCACAGGTATACCTTCTGTAATACAAATAATAACCTTAATACCTGCATCAGCAGCTTCCATTATCGCATCAGCAGCAAATGCCGGTGGCACGAAAATAATAGACACATCAGCACCCGTAGCAACAACAGCATCTTTTACAGTATTAAAAACCGGGCGGTCCAGGTGCTGGCTTCCGCCTTTGCCCGGTGTTACACCGCCTACTACATTAGTACCATATTCTATCATCTGGGTAGCATGAAAAGTACCTTCTGTACCTGTATAGCCCTGTACAATGACCTTGGAATTCTTATTTACGAGAACTGACATGTTGCTGAATATTTTTAATAACGCCGCGAAATTAAGCTAAAAGGCTGAAAGCTTAATAAGTTAAATGATTAAAAAGGCTAAAAAGCACACAACAATTTACAATTAAAAATAAAAAATATACAGCAGGAACCCCCAACCATTTTTAAAAGATCATGGTCTATAATACTGAATGAAGCAATAACTTATCAAACCTTATTTCGGAAAGTCTGTAATGGGTAATCAATTCTAGATTCTAAGGCCGGTGTCTACCGGCCTTTTCCAATTTTATAGTCTAAAAGCAGTACTAATTCTCAAATACGATCGGATTTATCAACATTATTCTCCGGAACAAGTGTTCTTTTTGGTTTTTGTTATGCACCTTTTATATCTTTGGCAGGCGCAACAACACTTAAATTAAAATTATGCAGAATTTTCAAGTACCGCTTAAAAAAACAGATAATTTCGTATATGAAAGCAATTATAAGTCTGTTATTAAAAACGGGAAACCTATAGGAACCTGTAAAATGATCCTGGAAGACAATAAAGTGATAGGCATTTTCGACCTGGATACAGATATACGCGAAATACAATTTATCAAGTATAATTCAACTACACTCAGAAATAAAAAATGGATACTGAATGTTGAATTTTTAGACAAACAAACATCCGAAACTGTACAATCTATACCATAACTCATCCTGGTATAAATTAATCCCCCATTTTGTTCAGGTTTGCAAACCTGGTTTATTAGGCCTATACTAAGGACTTATTCACCATGCCCTATTGACAAGCTAGCTAAGCCTGCTGAACCGTCTTGCCCTCATCTTTTTAAAAAAGCCACATATATACAATACCTTAAATCCCCGCATGTATACTCGGGCATAAACAATTGGCCTTTTCAAATAATAATAATTTAAATTAAAAAAATATTTACTAAATATCAGCATTCATTGTTAATTTTATGTCTATATAGGTACAAGCTTTATTCTTACCCAATCAAAATCTGCAACGATGAAAAATATCTTCCGCTTACTCGTTTGCTTATTTACAGTAATTCTGTTC
>CAIYVS010000438.1 GCA_903929655.1 uncultured Bacteroidota bacterium
ACAATAAATGCAAGTATAGCAAGCAAAGGCACAACACAAGCAAAAGCAAGCGTTATAGTAAGCACCTTAAAACCCGTACTCTTCCCGATCCTGTATTTGATTCGCCCCTTCATATCTCTACTTTGAAAAACGACTAATTACTTTTTTACCAACCATATTGATCACCACCGTCACCAGGAATAATACCAAACCAAGCTCTATAAGAGCCGATAAATAAACAGGCTTATCCGCCTCAGTAAATTCATTCGCTATCACACTCGCCATCGTATTGCCTGGCGAGAAAATATTTTTAGGTATCAGGCTCGTATTCCCTATTACCATAGTTACCGCCATCGTTTCACCAAGTGCCCTGCCCAGCGATAAAAGGATACCTGCAAATAATCCCGACTTGGTATAAGGCAGTATCACAGAGCGTATCACTTCCCACTTGGTAGCACCCAAAGAATAAGCGCCTTCTTTAAGAGGAGACGGAACCATTTGTATCATAGATCTTCCCAGCGAAGCTGCATAAGGAATGATCATGATTGACAATATCAACGAAGAAGAAAAAATACCCACACCCAAGGGTTGAATTCCTGCAGATGATTCAAAACTTCTTACAATTGGTACCAGCACGGCAAGTCCCCAAAAACCATATATCACAGATGGCACTGCTGCTATCAGCTCCACTGTATTTTTCAACAAGTTCGGTAAC
Source organism: uncultured Bacteroidota bacterium (assembly GCA_903929655.1). Classification (GTDB taxonomy): domain Bacteria; phylum Bacteroidota; class Bacteroidia; order Chitinophagales; family Chitinophagaceae; genus JABDGU01. The sequence goes on from CAIYVS010000438.1 coordinate 695, forward strand.
CAGCCTGTAGGGTAATACTCCCCAAGGAAGATAGCAACCGCAAATGAAAATGGTATTGAGATAAGCAACGCCAGGAAAGAAGTAATAAGAGTACCCAGCAAAAAAGGATAAGCTCCGTAAATATCCCGCACCGGATCCCAGGTCTTTCCCCACAAATAACCAAGCCCCAGGCTCTTGATAGAAGGTATAGATTCCACAATAAGTGTCAATAAGATACCTAATACCAAAACAACCATTACAAGGCCCATCAAGACAAGTGTACGCCTGAATACATTTTCAGTACGAATTTGTCTGTAAGATCTTTTTAATCTTTTGTTCGTCTTCACAAAAGCAGGCGTTTTTATAGAAGTAATTACCCGCAGCGAATTATTTCTGCGGGTAATTACAGCTTTATCAACTGATGTGTCCATTTATTTTTTATTACAGTTTACTGCAATATTGGTTTCCCGTCATACGTAACAGACTTAAGGTTAGCATCTGCTGCGCTTACAGCAGCAGGAGCAAGCGGTGCATAGTATAATGCATTGCTATATTGCTGTCCGTCGTGAATCATCCATTCTAATAATTTAACCAGTTTAGTTGCCCTGTCTATGGTACGGTCACCATATTTTTGTTCCTTATACAGTATCACCCATGAAAAACCAGAGATCGGATATCCGTCTGCAGCTTCAGTATTAGTCAGCGATACTTTTGTATCTGCAGGTATCTGGATATTTGCTGCAGAAGTAACAGAAGCTATGCTAGGAGTTATCCAATTACCAGCTTTGTTCTGAACAATTGCATACGGCATACCATTCTGAATAGCGTAGGCAAGCTCTATATATCCAATAGCACCAGGAGTTTGCTTGATAAGACCGGCAACACCTTCGTTACCCTTACCACCAAGACCAGCTGGCCAGTTTACAGATGATCCTTTACCTACTGTTTTTTCCCAATCAGCGCTCACCTTAGCAAGATAAGTAGTGAAGATATTAGTAGTACCACTGCCGTCAGAACGATGCGCAATTACGATATCTGATGCAGGTAATTTAACACCTTTATTTGCAGCAGCAATTTTAGCATCATTCCATTTTTTGATCTTACCCATAAAGATATCAGAAATCAAAGCAGGCGAAAGTTTCAAAGTGTCTTTCATTTCTGGCAGATTATAACTGATTACCACAGCTCCTGCTGTAATTGGGATATGTATTGCAGGCGATGACATGCCTGAATCCTGCTTAGCATTTAATGGAGCATCAGACGCACCAAAATCAACTGTTTTGTTAGTGAGTTGAAGAATACCACCGCCTGAACCAATTGATTGGTAATTAACCTTCAGCCCATTGATCTTATTTTCCTCAGAAAACATTTTTGAAAACAAAGGATAGTCAAACGTGCTGCCCGCACCCAGCAAAGTATTGTCATTGCTGTTTGTGCTGTCGCCTGTTTTCTTATCACTTGAAGCGCCGCCTCCACAGCTATATAATGACATACTTGCCATAATAGCCAATGAGAGACCTGCTAACGTTAAACCTTTAAATAATTTCATATTTTTAGTTTTAAATGATGTCTTTCTAAATTACTTACCGTAGATATAATAGAATGTGAGGCGGTAAACCATATCATTTCCATCAGGCTTAGAAGTACTTGCAAGAGCCGCATTTGCATAAGT
>CAIYVS010000439.1 GCA_903929655.1 uncultured Bacteroidota bacterium
TCCCATCTATTACCTGTTGAGTACCATATCTTAAATTTATCCTCATCATATATCACGCAATGTATTGCCCTGATAAAATTTTCTTCTTTGTACCTATCTAAAATAGGTGTTTTCTGTACCCTTTTAAAAATATTTTCATGCCCATCGCTAATTGCCAATCCTGAATATGCAAGGAACTTTGCTTTTGCCACTAACTGAAATCCTACATAATACATCCGAAGTTGGCCTTTATGTGAAATAACAGTACCCAATATTACTCCGTTATCATCAAATGTGCCATCTTCCCCAATATCTAAAACCGGTTTCTCTGAAACTCTGATAATTTCTTTAGGATTATCAGATGCCACATCAATATAACCGATCCTGCTTACGCCACTTTTATCCCTGAAGCCCCCATATATCCTGATCTCATCATCATTTTTCAAAAAAGGTGTCGGTGTCATAAATGTATTATCCCTCCAACCGCTTAAATTTTCAGGGCAATAGATAAGGCCTCTTTTAATTATTTTCATACCTCTTCGGGCTTAACATTAAAGACTTCATAACTGCTTTTAGCTGCTGCTTTTGCCGGCGCTCCCATCATCAATTTTCCTTCTTCATCAACATTCTTCACTATTAATGCTGCACTTCCAACAACTGTATCCTTACTGATTTTAATATGATCATTGAATGTACAATTCACACCAAGGAAAGAATATTCACCAATCTCGCAAAAACCGGAGATAACACAATGCGATGATAAATAAGCATTATCTTTTATTATAGTACGGTGGCCTACATGGTTGCCACTCCACAGCATCACGTTATTGCCTATCTCGACATGATGTTGAAGCACATTATTTTCGAAAATGAAAACATTTTCGCCAAACTTTACATTTCTCCACACAAAGGCTTTACTGCTGATATAGTTTGCGCAGATATACCCCTTTACTTTGGTCGCATGAAACATTTTAGCCTTTGTGCGATTCAATTTCACATAGGATACCGCTACATGGGCAAAATATCCGTCCGGCGGAAATAGCTTTTCAATAGTTTCAAACTCATAAACAGGCAAACCATAAAAAGTTGGCTCATTTATATATTCTTTATTTACAGAAAAAGCAACAACTTCATATTCCGAATCGTAAGTAAAATACTCATAAGCGATTTCCGCCGTCTCGCCTATACCAATGATAACCAGTTTTTTTGTCTTCATATCTTTATAATACAAGTGTCATCGTTTCTCTCAGTACTCCCCTACCCCCAAAACTTTCTTTAAAATAAAACAAACCCTGATTTAAGTTCCTGCCTTCGTCTTCATTCGCAGTGCCAAGGTTGAAGTATGTATAACCTGACTTATGTCCCCACTCTATAACCTGATCTATCAGCACATTTAACGGGCGATATTCCTGGTAATCATCATTTAGCCCGATATACTGTGCGTGAATTGCTTTTGCAGAAGTAATAAATAACACCATTCCGCAAACCATTTTTGAATCATGATATGCCGCAAATAATTTCACCTTATCTGCACCTACGCAACTGATCAACCTGATAATATCGTCTATACTGTGCACAGGCGATTTACCATGTTTATCATTCAGGTTCTTCTCCAAAATTTCCCAGAA
>CAIYVS010000440.1 GCA_903929655.1 uncultured Bacteroidota bacterium
CTAATGAATTTTAGGGCTTCTTTTCCACCCATCAATAACCATTCAAAACAATGTTATGATAATCGTACTTATCCTCATAAGCATAGCCGCCTTTTACGGAGGGTATAAATTCGGCAAGTGGTTCTCCGCAGAACAGACCAAATCCTTAGCCTCTCACATATCCGTTTTACGCGATCAATCAGACTATCTTTCCCATGAAGCACAGGGAAGGTATAACCTTTCCAATCAGGTAGCCCAGCAGCAGGCAGACAATACAGCCTCAGCCATTCAGACCGTTATTCATTTGCTCCAGATGATAGAGCACCAGCAAGGAGCTAACCAAAACCTTGAGGAGCAGAAAAAAATCACACAACTCATTAGTGAAGCAAGATCTATCACTTCCCCGTAATGGACGAACGAGTGAGCGGCTCTTTAGCGAACGAGGGAGGGAATGGAGGGGAAATAGTAGAGATTATTAAATGGCAAAAAGCATATGAGATGTAGGCGGAATAAGGGTTTTAAGCCAACGGCGGCGTTGCTCGGTTGTCGGCTTCTGTGCCAACCCGAAAATCTGCTCTTGAAACAACGACAAAAAAATTTATCATGCTAACAAGAGATGAAATAGAACATTTGATTTATGACACTGTCGATATTGTACCACAAGGGGAAGACAGTGTTTTTTTGGGCGTTTTTTCTTTGGTGGACAATCCTGCAACACTTGATTTGCTGCTTGTCAAAATGACTACTTACTATGACAGGTTGCTTGAAATATTGCCGTTATCAGTATCCGAACGAATAAAACTACAAATGCAGCGATGTTTCAGCTACGAGGAATATAAAGCGCTCTTTACTTCTGTTCAAGAAAAAGACCTTAACCGCGCCATTTGTAAGACACTTCTTATTACTACCAAAACGGAGCTACAGTTATTTATCAATAACCCAAGCCGTGATGATAGCTATAAGGCGTTTGTGGCACTACTTGAACGTTGGAGCAAGGTACATAACCCGCTTATGCACTCACTTTTATATGGCATTCACGATTAGCGCACGAATTTCTAAAGAGTCTTTGCTCAAGCACTTTATAGGGCTTGGCGGTAGCGGTAGTGGGAAAACAACGCTACAGATGCAAATGTTTTATGATATGATTAGAACCTCCAATAAAAGCAAGTTTCCTGAAAGCCTGATAATGCTTGAACCACACGGCGATGCCAGTTTAAGAGCTGGACTAATACGCATCATACCACGTGAAAGATTGGTTTTTATGAGTAATGCTATCAATAGGCTCGCTGATAATGAAACGGGTGATAAATACACCTTTACGTTCAATGTGTTTGAGCACAACGGGAGCGAAGACATGAAATATAGATTAGGGCAAGAGCTGACTCTGGCGTTTACGGAAATGCTGGAAAGCTCTATGCACACTACGCAGATAGGACTTAGCGTACAAATGGCAACAATGCTCTATCATGCGATTACGGTTGTTCTCGAAAGCCCCGAACCCGGTATGCTTAATCTTTTGAGAATGTTTACTCCTGATAATGAGGACTTGTTGGAAATCGGGCGTAACTACCCGCACCCGTTGGTACAACAATTTTACAGAAACATGTTTATGTCTGAGAGCTATAAGCAGACGCGCAATTCTATCTATACAAAGCTGTCATACTTTGTTAGCGATGCACAGGTGTATCAAATAGTGTGCGCAAAAAAAAGCACCTTGAAATTAGACCAGTTCATTGAGGAAGGAAAGGTAATCATTATCCATACTCCCGTCGGTTTATCTGCAAACGTGCAATCGTTTGTAGGCAGACTTATAATAGCCAGGGCGTTTAGTGCGGTGCTACATAGAGAAATTTTGCCAATTGCCAAAAGGCGTAAAACGTTTCTGTTCATCGACGAATTTCAACAGTATGTTACGAAAAGTGTTGAGCACATTTTGCAAGCTGGACGCAAGTATCATTTAGGATGCCTGATGTTCACACAATCACTTAAACAGCTATCCGATACAAAATTGATTGCCTCCATTCAAACCAATGCGAATTGGAAAGCAACTGGCATTATAGACGTAGCAAACAGGGAGTTAATGGCTAAGGAATATGGTTGTCCATCACAGAGAATAGCAGACTTAAAGCCGTTAGAGTTCCTCATTAAACAATCGGGAAATAAGGATTTTTTTCAGTTCAATACGCAGATACTCGATGATGATTTGTTCTATACAGAAAAAGAAGCGGTGGAGCTATATAGA
>CAIYVS010000441.1 GCA_903929655.1 uncultured Bacteroidota bacterium
AGAAGGGATACTTAACAAGGAATTTGATGACAATGTGCGGATGGAAAAGCTGGATGTAATTTTTGCAAGCAGGTATTTGTCGGCTTTGGAACAGTGGGAGCAAAAAAATAAAGAAATCACAGCATCCTGGTTAAGTACTTTCAAAGCCATCCACATTAGGTCCCAAAGGTGCTACCCAATTACTTCTAAAAGCTTCGGTTACAAAATCCAATTCCTTTGTGCCCATATGCGGCGATGAAAGCCATATTTTACTATTCATAACAAGCTAATAATGTTTGTCTGTATTTTATTGTTTCCTTTAAGGCAATAAGAAAATCTGTATTTTTAAAATCGGTCTCAATATACTTCAACTTACTGGTATCAACCACGGCACGATTATAATCCTGCATTGAGTCTGTATTGCTTAATATATCTGAATTGTTCCCACAGAGCTTTAATATCATTTTCGCGAGATCAAGTAAATAAACTTCTTCACCGGATGCTACATTTATTATTCCTTCCGTTTCCTTCTTTATTAATGAAATAAAATGCTTGCATACATCTTTTACATAAATGTAATCCACACTTAGTTTTGTTCCGTTTAGCAGCTCAATGGGTTCTTCCTTTAAAGCCTTATCTATTAATGAACACATAATTCCGCTCCATACCATATTTTCACCGAACAAGGCTGATAGCCTGGCATGCGATATTTTTACTTTATGCGAGAATGGAAAACTGTTGAGAATGATTTCCTGGTTGAGTTTAGACAAACTATACAACGCATGGGGGCCTGATGGATATGTTGGCGCATCTTCTTTTAAAGGTATGGGCCAGGGCTTGCTTACAACAGATAAGGACGAGACGTTTAGTATATATTTTACTGTACCCGTTTTTTCAATCCATCTGCATAAATTATAAACACCTTTGCAATTAGTGAGAAACAGCTTCCTTACATAAGCTTCATCAGTTGCATTTCCACCTGGCAAAACGGCAGCACAATTAATAACAATGTCCGGTTCAAAATCAATCGCGTCCCATGCACCTGGTTCAGCTATATCTAGTTTGTAATCTATTTGATCGCCTTTCCGGGAGAGTGTCTTTACTTCGTATCCCACATCAGAAAGACAGCGAAATAAATGTCGCCCTAAAAAACCATTAGCGCCTAGTATTAAAACCCTATTCATGGCCTGAAAGAAAACTGCTCACAATTGGGATTATCAAGATGCCCTTTTTTCCTAAAATTCTCAATTTCATTATTTGAAATCATGATATCGGAATATGCTCGCATTACAATACCTTCTTTTAAAACTACCTGTTTTATCTCCTTTTCATTAACAAGGTATTCAATAATGGCCTCAACTTCATTTAGCCCATAAAAACATCTTAGGGGGGTCGTGCCACTGAAACGAGAATTGATTTCAAAAATTACCGGTAGACCACCCTTAATTCTGAATTGAAAATTACAGGGGCCATTAACACCCAGTTTCTCTGCAATTGCTATTATTATATGATCATATTTATTCGTATCCGCTTCGCGGTATGTACGGTAAGTGTTACCATCTCTTAAATCCCTTTTAAGTGTAACTATTGCCTTGCATTTACCTTCATAAACTATACAACCGGATGTATATTCGCCTTCATCATCACTTAAATATTCCTGTACGACAAGGTTATTAGGATAGGATGTGATTTGATTCAGTCTTTCTTCAGACTTAATGATCTCAAAGCCAACAGAACGTGCACCATCTACCGGTTTTGCAATCAATGGAAGACCAATTTGGGATTTCAAACTCATAACCGCATCCTTATCGGTAGTAAGTGCAGATAAAGGATAAGGGAAATTGTTTATTCTCAAAAATTCAGCAGTCAGCCATTTGTTATTGGCAATATCAATCACCTGCGGAGAAGCTATCACTATCCTGGTGCTGTATTTAGATTCTATTTCTTCTTTAAATTGGGCAAACTTAGGCAATTCAACATCTGTTCCAACTAAAACTACCTCAATCCGTTCTTCACTAATGATCCGTTCAATTGCAGGTATATATGCTTCATCCTTAGCAATAGGAATAATATACGCCTTATCACCCAACCAATTACCGCTTGATAATGGATTTGGATCTGCAGTAATAACTCTGTATTTATTTTCAGAAAGTCTGAGGCATCTTAATATGCCCTGCCCAAGCAAAGCCCCTGCACCGGTAACCAGAATATTCATAAAGTATTGTTCATTTTTTGCTTCATCTCGTCAGAAAACTTCGGCATAGTGGCGTGTCCTTCAGCCGAAATGCCAGATGCAGCAAAAATATTTTTTATTGTTAGAAAAAAAATTTTTAGATCTGTAATAAACGAAAGGTGTTCTACATACCAAACATCCAATTCAAACTTTTCGCTCCAGCTAATAGAATTTCTTCCATTGATTTGGGCCCAACCCGTTATACCCGGTTTTATTGAATGCCTTTTCTTCTGGCGCTCATTATAATAAGGCAGGTATTCAATCATCAGGGGCCTGGGGCCTATCAGGCTCATGTCTCCTTTCAGTACATTAATTAATTGGGGCAATTCGTCTATTGATGTTTTTCTTACAAATTTACCGATCCATGTCAGCCTTTCAGCATCCGGCAGTAATACACCGTGTGCATCTTTCCGGTCATTCATGGTCTTAAACTTGATGACCTTAAATATTCTTTCGTTACGGCCAGGTCTAGCATGCAAAAAGAATGGCTTACCGTTATTTGCTATAGCTAATAAAATGGTCACAACCAATATTATTGGCGAAGCTATAACAAGTATGATAAATGCAACAGTAATATCAATAAACTGCTTAAAAAAGCTATGATACATGAATATTACTGTTTAAAACTGATTTGTATTTGTTTGCATTGGCAGGCGTATAAAGATAAGAGGCTTTGCGTGCATTTGTTTTCAACTTATTAAGTTTTACTGGGTCGGTTTTCATTTCATTGAGAAATGCCCACATTTCTAAAAGCTGATCTTCCTGGAAATGAACACCGCAATCATAGCGGTCAACCAATTTTGCCAATTCCGAATCTGCCGATGCTACCACCATCAATGCAACTCCTGCTGCCAGGAGATTATAGGTTTTACTGGGAACTGAAAGATCTTCTGCACCCGAACTGAGTGTAACAATACCAATATCTGCACAAGCCAGGGAATAAGGCAATATTTCAGACGATTGATATGGGAGTATAATTAAATTATGCAGGTCTTGTTCTTTCTTCAAATTCTCGATCAATGCTTTTTTACTACCATCGCCTATCAGCAAAAAACCAAATACAGTTTCATTTTTTGCCATGGCCGCAAGTTCTGCAATTTTTTCAACAGCATGTGTTGCACCCATATTGCCTGAATACATTAAGGTGATCTTTCCAATTTGATCGTATTGTTTTGCAAAGGGGTTTTCAGACTTATTTAACGGTTTTATAAATGATGTGTCGGCCCAATTGGGTATCACTTCGACCCGGATGCCGGGATTATACTTTTTTATTAAAGCGGCCATTCCATCGCTCAAAGTAAATACAGTACTCGCATTGGCGTATAAACGGGTATTTCTTTTTGCCCACATCCTCTCAGGCAGGCTGCCTTTTTTAATAATACCAAAGTTAACAAGGGCATCTGGATAAACATCATAAACCAACAAGTGATATTTGATTTTTTTGAGCTTACATAAATAATAACCTACAAATGGAGCAAAGGGTGGATTGCTTACTATAAATAGTTCGAATTTGTCTTTTTTAAATAATAAACTAAAAAAAATCTGCTTTGTAAACAGAATCCAGGTAGCTATTCTTTTATAAGCGACATTCCGGTTATAACGGATAAAAGATCTGAATTTTACAGAAGTCTTGAGTGGCGTATTTGCAGGATCAAGCTGTCCGGCATATAATTCACAATCATAGTCATCTGCAAAAGCATTAACTACATCTATAAATAAGTAACCAGTTACCTGGTTAATAAATATTAGTTTCTTTTTAGCTGACACTTTGAAAATAGAATGAATTTAACGGCTTTTATCTTTCAACAACACAATTCTCCATCACCAGCATATCCATCTGGGTGCGTAAAAAACAATCCAATGCCTCAGCAGGTGTGTTTACGATTGGTTCATTTTCATTAAAAGATGTATTTAACAGGATTGGAACGCCCGTCTTTTTCCTGAAAGTATCAATCAGCCGGTAATACCTCGGTGATACGTTTTTGTCTACCGATTGTAAACGGCCCGTTCCGTCAACATGTGTTACGGCGGGTATAACAGTATATTTTTCTTTTTTTATCGGGAAAACTTTTTCCATAAAAGGTACGTCCTCAACCAATTCAAAATATTCAGGAACATATTCTTTCAAAATAGATGGTGCAAAAGGCCGAAAACTTTCCCTGCGTTTAATTTTTGCATTCAACAATTCTTTCGCATCCAACCTCCTGGGGTCTGCCAATATGGAACGAGCGCCCAAGGCCCTGGGACCAAACTCTGCCCTACCCTGGAACCAGCCGATGACCCCGCTATCAATCAGACGATTGGTAACTTTCTCAAACAAATCATCATCACTATAACGTGTATATTTAATATCCCTCGACTTCAAATAAGTTTCTACTTCTTCATTACTGAATTTGCTTCCGGTATAAGCAGAATAAACAGGTTCAGCCCGTGGATAATTAAGCACCTGGTTATAAACATAATACGCTGCCCCCATCGATATACCTGCATCATGTCCTGCAGAGGGGATGTATAAATTCTCGAAACTACTATTCTTCAGTATTTTACCATTTGCTACAGAATTTTGTGCTACCCCCCCGGCAATACACAAATTTTTTAACCCTGTGCGCTTCTGAAGATGATTTATTATGTGAAAGATCAACTCCTCTGTGAATCGCTGAACGGAAGCAGCCATATCTTTATGGTATTGTGTTAACTCTTCCCCTTTAGCACGTGCTTTCCCAAATTTTTCTTCAGAATATTCCGTGTACAGAGGGCTTACATAAGGGATATGATCATCCCCGTAGGTAACTACAACATCTTTTGCCGATTTAAAATATTTACTGTTCCAGGAAAATAAGCCATTATTTGTAAATTGGATAACATCTCTTAGTTTATCTACATACTTTGGTTCTCCATATGGTGCCAGTCCCATTACCTTGTATTCATCGCCATAATGTGGAAAACCAAGTAGCTGGGTAAACGAAGTATAGAACGAACCAACTGAGGCAGGAAAATCAACAGAATCTATCACTTCTATTTTGTTCCCTTTACCAATGCCAATCATTGTGGTTGTAAAATCTCCTGAACCATCTATAGAAAGCAAAGCAGCTTCTTCATATGGACTTGCAAAAAACGCAGAAGCCAAATGGCTCCTGTGATGCTCTACCTGGTGTATTTTAGATTTGATTATGCCTTCATCTATTCCTGTAATGGCTGCAAATTCACTTTCGAGAGAAGAAACCTTCTTTGAGTTTTGTAACCTGTTCATCACAGTGCCGAATCCACCCAATGGGTTCTTAAGCAAATACATTATTTTCTTGTTGAACTTAGCCTTAGGGTCACGGCCGATAGCTATATGATCAACCTGGTCGAATGTAATACCGGCCTCCCTCAGACAAAATAATACAGCCTGTGCAGGAAAGCCTGCCCAATGCTTTACCCTTGTAAATCTTTCCTCCTCAGTAGCGGCCAGCAATTTGCCATCTACTATAATAGCAGCACTGGAATCGGCATGATATGCATTAATACCTAAAATGATCATTTACCTATGTTTATCTGAAAAATTATTACTCTAAAATTGTGAAATAAATGAATTGTTCTCTGTACAGCCTAACAAGTGTACTTAAGAATATAATTTGATAGCTTCCGACCTAATCAAAACCGGAATATTATTTATTACAGGATAATAAACATCAGCTATTTTTGATACAAGCTTCGTTTTCGAAGTGTCCAGGACTAAATCTCCCCCTGAGATCGGGCACCTGAGAAGTCCAATAATATTTAAATTATTTGTAGCATCCTGTTTATGTAATTGCATAAATTCACTCACATGGTCTGGAAACACTGCATTGTCCTGCTTCGTGCATTTTATATAAATACTGTCAGAAAAATATTTCATTGGCGGAATTACCATACACAATTTTGAAAGAAATAGGGAAAGCAGGGTGCCCAATTTGTTCTTCAATCCTTTTACAAATTTTAAATCTCCCGGTAAAATTCCTATTCCTAAAAAGCTATGATTTTTAAAACTGAAGTTTTTAAATTTCTCCGTAAAAATATCTTTATACTCTTTTATAGTATAATACCTTACGTGCCATGAATTATAATTTTCCCTGAATTGCTCTGCGTGATTTACCGGACCTAATGAGTTCCTCAAGCCCGATTTATTAGGAAATTCCAGAAAGCAATAGCCCCCACTCTTCAATATCCGGTAGATATGTGCAATACAATTTAACAACCTGTCTTTGTGAGTGTGTTGAATAACACTATAAGACCATACCACATCAAAAACATTTTCTTTAAAAGGCAACTCCTTCAAATCAGCTACAACAGTATATCCATTAAAACCATGTTCATTTAATACTAGTCTTGCTGTTTCACAAAACTCGAGTCTTAAATCACATCCAACAGGTATATAATTTTTCTTAGCAGCTGCTGTCAGCCATCTGCCCCAACCACATCCAATATCCAGCATCAATGCATTTGTACTAACCTTATCAATAGGTATTTCTGGTATTGGGTAATCTGTTAGATGCCCGACAGAGTCTGTATAATGAATACCATTAGTAGCTGCTATCTGTTGTTGAACTTTCCACAATACTTTACTGGAATAGCCTTTAGGTTCAGGCTGATAACTAAGCTTTTCATAGATTTTACTCCTGTCAAATTCTATATTTTGCATACAAAAATTTATATCAATTAAACATCTTCATATAGATGGACTCAAAATCATGTCCTGCCCAATACTTCATTGCTAGATTTTGAGCGTTCTTACAAATTACATCATAACTTTTCTGTTCAGTTTTAAACATCTTTTCAATTGCAATTTTGAAAAGTTCGGGTTGTTCTATTGGAATATCAAATCCGCAATTCTCTTTTTCAAGGTTCTTCCACGGTGTTTCATTACTGATAAGAACAGGTCTGCCAATACTGAGACATTCATATATAGCGTGTCCAAAATTTTCTCCTTTTGTTGGTAAAAACAAAGCATGGTACTGCGAAAACGTATCCAATACTTTATCCGGCAAAACTTCTCCCATATATCGGATATTGATGTGTTGTGGTACATTTTCAATCAACTCCACACATTTCTCCCAATATAATTGATCTTTTACCGGGCCATAAATATCAAACACTACAGGTAAATTCAGCTCTACAATCCATTTAAGAGCTAAATGCAGATTTTTCTTTTCTGTTATCAATGACAAATAGACTAAACGCAATTCACCCTGCGCTTTCCCTATCATTTGCAGCGTGTCTACCGGTTTCTTAGGGATATTTGGAGCAATATGAACTTTGGCACTTTCTCCAAAAACACGTTTTATATCCTTTTCTTCCTGCTCATCAGTTGCATGCCACTGAATATCTTTATATAGCCTTAACACCTTAAATAAGAGCAAAAATACCTTCTTTTTAAAGGGTTTTACATTTAAAGCTCCTTGCTGTAACATACCTCTTGGAGCAAGGAAAAGCTTACTTCTTCTTTTAAGGTTATACTGCCAAAAAAGTAATGGATAAATTACAAAAGGAATAGAGTATAATCCATTTAAGTATATGACCTCAGGATTAGCATTCCAAATAAGTTTCTTGATAGCCCGATATTTCGTTTCACTATCATGAACATAATAGGCCTTTACCCCTAAAACATTATTCCATTCGTTCAAACTTATACCACTTAGTGTTTCTTTTTCATTTAAATCATAGGCACTGCAAACAACAGAAATATCCATTTTATCAGATAAAGCATTCACCAGGTTATTCAGCGATTGTACCGGCCCTCCGGCCTTCCATGCCGGGTAAAAGTTGTTATAAAAAAAAACGGCCCTTTTAGAACTCATATAATACCACCTTCGTGAACCAAATTTTTCTCTAATATCTTATCGTAGATACCAATTAACTGACTGGCATACTGTTCCCAATTGAGACTATTTTCTGCCAAAATTCTTGCATCGCGCCCCATCTGTATTGCCCGGTCACGGTTATTATATAATTCCAATATTCTCTCTGCAATCATATCTGAATTTCTGATTGGCACTATAAAACCTTCTTTACCTTCTGTAATCAACTCGCCAGATCCGGTATTAGTTGATAAAATAACAGGCAAACCACAGGCCAGTGCTTCAAGAGGAGCCAAAGAACAGCCCTCTTCAATAGAAGGCATAATGAATACAGAAGAATGATTTAACCATTCGATGATCTCAGTATGCGTTAAAGTACCTAAGTGTTTATAAACACCTTCGTACTTTTTTAAAACAGGCTCCATTTCATAAGATACATTACCAATAAAAAGCAACTCTGCATTAGGAAGATTTAGCTTTTTCCACGCATCCAGCAAATCAATATGTGCTTTCCTGGGAATAACCTGGGCAACATATATTGCCCTGAAAACATCCTTTTTTTTGTCAGATTCAGAATTCGGAAATTTGCGAAATTTAGAGATATCAACTCCTGTCGGTAAATTATAAATCTTGCTTTCTGAAAAACCGTTTTTTATGTATGAATCCTTTACAAAATTGGAGAGGGTTAAAAGATAATCGAAGTGTTCAGATTCCTCGATCATTCTTTTTTGAGTAGCATGCAATTCTATTTTTTGTTTTATCCCAAGGCGTTCATACTCTTCATTTAATAAACTAATCATATTATACGGATGGGAATTAACCGCCTCCCCCATTATGATTGAACCATCCGCTTTGTGTTTTTTTAACAACCGTTTGGAAGTACCGTGATTTATAACATGGAATATTGGAGCTCTTTTATAATAAAGCAATGATAAAATATCCCATAAATCCTGGTAAACAGTAATGAATTTTTGCCTGCTCTTTTCGCCTAAAATCTTTTCGTGCAAAACCGCCAGGTATTCTTTCAGAAATATATTTACTGCTTGTTCCTTATTGATACCTAAACTCTTTGCATTTTGATAAATTTCTTTGGCGCGCGATTTCATGTACACAAAGCGGGGCCGATCTTTGAAGAAAATGAATGTAATTGTGACTTCAAACAATGCGGCTGCCACCATGCCTAGCACAAAGGCCATCGAGGAGCGGACAATTAAGGCAAAGCCAATCGCAGCAATTAAATCGACCATCACCAACGCCAGCCGATAGAGCGAATCATGCCC
>CAIYVS010000442.1 GCA_903929655.1 uncultured Bacteroidota bacterium
ATGTCTGAATCAGGATTGCTACAGGATTTAAGAATTTGCAGAATTGGACGACTGCTATAGCCGATCTGAAGATTGGATACCATTACGACGAAGTGAAGGAACAGGCCGGGCAGGGGACATAGGCAGAACAATAAATTTTATAGACTACGCCTAAAAGGATTGCCCGGAAAAAGTATTATTTTGGTAAGTAAATTATTTTATGTCATGAACAAACTATTTTTTTTCCTTTTGCTCTTTCCTTTTCATACACTGGCACAAACCATGTTAACATCAGGAGACTATGGCGGAGAAATGATCATGGCATATGATAAGAATACAAAAAATGTTACGGGATATTTTGAAAGTTACACAGGCCTTGATGAGGAAACCAAGCACCCGAAATTTTCATGTATTTTTTACTTAGAAGGGAAATTAACAACTAATAAAATAAAGATCAAAACTTATTATCCGAAGGACTCCAGTAATGATTTAATTGTTGGTGAGTTACAGCTTATAAATGATACTGAAATTAAGGTGCATTTGCCGGAAGAGCATGGTGGCTGCTGGAATGTTCGGCAATTTGCTGATGAGCCTGTTGATTTTACCCTTAATAAATCTGAAAATTGGCTACAGCTGAGATATGCCACGAAAGATAAGGTTTATTTTTACTCAGATAAGTCAGATTTAAATAAGCTAAAGGCATATATATTGAAAGGCGATATAGTGGCTATTGAAAAAATTGAAGGACAATGGTCATTTTGCACTTTTAAAGCAAAGAAAACAACTATAGGGTGGATGAAATTAGAAGACCTGAACCGACTTGAATAATTTCAGTGAAAGTTGCAAACGGCAGTGAAAGCGGAATATGGGGTGAAGGTTAGAGCAGAAATAATTTCTCATTTTATCGCGAGATTATTACGCTTCGCTCCATGAGAAAAGTTGTTTCGTTCCTCGCAACGACGCCTTGATGGGCCTGTGAATCAGTATTTCAGACTGGGAGGTTCCGGGTCAAGCACGGAATGACAGATGGGAGGAGGTTAATGTTTTTTTTATAGCGAAATAGCTGTCGGGTTTTAAAACGGCGGCTTTGTTATTTTAGGTAATGAGGCGAAAAAGAGCCGATGATCTCATTAAAATAATTTCAGGGAATGAATATTGTTTTCAAATCAGTCTATAAATCTTATTTTTACGATTCATTGTAAGCTGGACTCATGTGTAAGGTAGGTGGTTTAGTTTTTTTCTTTTTTATTATTTCTTATCAACTGCGGTCGCAGATATTGCCCAGGGAGGGTAGTATTTTGAATTACAGACTTATCGGGTTTTCAGTTCCATTAAAGGGGAAAGCAGATAAGTGCCGACTTGAAATTGCTGATGGTAGTTATAATGAGGAAGCTATTTTTAAAAAGCATATAGTCAAAACTTTATCTTTTAAAGGGAATAGAATAATAGCTGAGGTTCCTTATTGGGGTGAACAATATACATGGCGCTTTTTTTATACTAAGAGCGAATCAAAAATAGTAAATGTTGAGTGGCATCATTTCGGCACAAGTACCGCAGCCGAGGTAGATACAAGCCAGGTGCGGTTAAGAATTACAAAACAAGCAGCGCGTTATCAAGATGCTTTTGTATTCCTGGACAATAACAAGGCGCTTTATGATATGAATGGCAGGCCGGTTTGGTTTCTGCCAGAGAAAATAGGTGGTGGAAGCGTGGTAAGTGATTTAGAGCTTTCGCCGCAGGGAACTATCACTTTTCTACTTGCGGACAAGGCTTACGAGATAAATTATAATGGGGATGTATTATGGAAAGCTCCTAATAATGGTAAAGTAAGCGGAGACAGCATGGAATCGTATCATCATGAATTTACACGACTGGCAAACGGGCATTATATGGTATTGGGAACAGAATGGGTGTATTGGGATATGAAGACGCATTCTGCAGAAGATGGTAAGCCTAATAAGGGTGAAGTGATGAAACAAGGAAAGGATAGTTTACATGTTCATAAATCGCCGTTCGGAACGCTTATAGAATATGATGAAAAGGGTAATGTTGTGTGGTCGTGGAAATCTTCAGGCTATTTCAGCAAGCCGGATATCAGACCAGACGAACTATCTGCGGCGATATTTGGCGATATTATAGATGTTCATGCAAACGCGTTTTACTTTGATGAAAAGAACAAAAATATTTATGTAGGTTTTAAGAATCTTAACCGTATAGTAAAACTGAAGTATCCTGAGGGAAGTGTTGTAAATACTTATAGTGAGATGAGTAAGCCTGGTGCTAAAGAAGAGGGTGATGGTTTGTTTTGCGGCCAGCATAGTATTGAGCGATCGGGGGACGGGTATATATATGTATACAATAATAATTCCTGCAACAGAGACAGGATGCCTACGGTGATTGAAATGGAGGAAGAAGTGGGGAAGAACGAATTGAAAAAAATATGGGAATATGCATGCACGATAGAAAATGAGCGGGCGCCTAAAAAACTAAACAGGGGTGGAAATGTTATTGAATTGGATGATCATTCTTTATTTGTTTGCATGGGAGGGTCATATAGTAAAATATTTATAGTGAATAAGGATAAGAAAATATTATGGAGTGCTTTGCCGGAAGAGCGAAATAAAGATGAAAAGAAATGGAATGTAATTGCCCAATACAGGGGTAATATTATAAGAAAACGGAGGGACCTGGAAAGCTTGATATGGGATATTGAAATGCCTGTACCCGCCACTGCAAACAGG
>CAIYVS010000443.1 GCA_903929655.1 uncultured Bacteroidota bacterium
AAATCAGTAGGCAAAGATAACTACTTATTGTTTTTGACAGCCGACCACGGAGGTGCACATAATCCTGAGTTTTTGAAGGATAAGAAAATACCAGCCGGAATTTCTTTTAATGTTACGAATGACCTTAACCACTACCTGGAAGATTTGTATGCAAAGATATTGGGAGGAAAGAACATAAGGCTGGTAGATACTATCCTTAACTACCAGGTTTTTCTGAACGATACACTCCTGGCAACAAATAAAATGTTCAACAGGGATGAAATAAAGTCTGCTATACGTAACTGGATTTTGAACATCGTGCCGCAGAAATATAAAATGCCTGTTTCGTATGTTGTAGATATGGAGAATATGGACAAAACGCCTTTGCCGGAGCCTATTCGCAAGATGGCAGTGAATGGCTATAATAATTTAAGAAGCGGTTGTTTGCAAATAATTTTAAACCCCGGGTGGTTTGAATCTGACAGATTCTCAGGCACTAATCACGGTAGCTGGAACCCTTATGATACGCATATCCCATTGATATGGTATGGCTGGCATGTGAAAAAAGGAAAAACATATCGCACGGTGGATATGACAGATATAAGTGCAACATTGGCGGCAATGCTGAAAATACAAATGCCAAATGGTTGTATAGGAAAGGTGATAACTGATATAATGAAGAACAAGGACTAATGGAAGGGAGCGAAATTGTCTATGACATCGCCTGCTCCTGCAAAATATTTGCTACAGTAAGCATCATTAAGGCTGCTGATCACCACACCCTGGCTGGATGAGGCATGAACAAAGAACCTGTTCATCAGGTAAACACCAACATGGGTGATATGCTTGCTATGCACATGGAAAAAAACAAGGTCGCCTTCTTTCAGTTTGTCTATATCCCGGATGATCGTTACATAATTGAACTGTTCCAGGGCAGTACGCACCAGGCTGAGCCCAAAGACTTCCTGGTAAAGACGCTGTGCGAAGGCTGAACAGTCTATGCCGTTTTTATCATTGCCGCCCATACGGTAATCTACACCATACCAATCATCAATGAACTTATAAAGGGCAATATTGGTAAGGGCCTGCGGAATGCTGCAAAGTATGCCCGCATATTTTAGCTGGCATGATACATTGTCTATGGGCTTATTTCCGGCTATGTCCTTAGGCTGGATATTAGCCCGTGTCTTCGGGATATCATTTGGCCCATTGGTGGGAACCACATCAACCAGGGGTTCGGTGTCCAGGTCTACACTTGGGCTTGTGTTTCTTTTCTTACGGCCTTTTTTATGTCTTTTATTACGAGCCAGTGGTTTCTCAGCAACTACAGCTTTTTTTACCAATGGAGTTGCTGTTTCAGTTTCATCAACTATGTCAACAGATTGTTGGGCAGCAGATTGTTTGTTTAAAACTTCCCTGTTGTCTGTTGTTTCTTCATCGGTATTTTCCTGCTGGCGTTTTTTATTGCCAACATCCATATTGATCTTATTGCCCCCTTTACTACCAAGAGCTATATTATCCAGGTACTTAGGTTTATGCTGTGCAGGCTTATTTTTAGAAACGGTATTGTGGGAAGAATAGGAGTGGGCAACAGGCTTTGCAGCAATGCAACTGTTTAGAAATAATAATACTGCGTAAAAACCTGCAAAACCAAATAAGTATCTCCTCATCAGCAATTATTTTTATTTCCTATACGCCACCTGGATATTTTTGCAAAAGTACTGCACAATGAAAAGAATATCAATTAAGGGCCTCTAATATTAACATATATTAATGCTCTTTATCATTATATAGATATGTATAAAAGATATGTCCCGCAATAGGCGGGACATATACAGATCTGTCAAAAACTAAATCATCGGGAAATTATGAATTAAATCTACAAAATCCCCTTGCCATCGTAGGTTGCGCTTTTAAGAATACGTTCGCCAACAGTAACTGCAGCCTTGGGAAGCGGGGCATAATAAAGTGCATCGCTATACTGTTGCCCGTCGTGTATCATCCACCATAACAGTTTCATCATGTTACGGCTTTTTTCTGCAGACAGGTTATTGTTTTTCTGCTCCTTGTAAATAATTACCCATGAGAATCCGGAAATAGGGTAACCATCGGCAGCATCAGTATTAGTTAAAGACACTTTTCCATCTTCAGGTATTTTAATATTAGCAGCAGCACTTGTAGACTTGGAAGAAGGAGTGATAAATTTATGTGATTTATTCTCAACGCTTGCATATGCAATATTATTTTGAATAGCATAGGCCAGTTCTATATAACCGATGCCACCGGGAGTTTGTTTAACAAGGCCTGCAACACCTTCGTTGCCTTTTGCGCCTAAACCGGCAGGCCAGTTAACAGCATTGCCCCTGCCAACTTTAGTATGCCATTCT
Organism: uncultured Bacteroidota bacterium; assembly: GCA_903929655.1. Classification (GTDB taxonomy): domain Bacteria; phylum Bacteroidota; class Bacteroidia; order Chitinophagales; family Chitinophagaceae; genus JABDGU01. Next base: position 2,367 of record CAIYVS010000443.1, read on the forward strand.
TCACTTATTTGATCAAGATATGTTGTGAAAATATTAGTAGTGCCTGAGCCATCAGCGCGGTGAGCTATTACAATTGGTGTAGAAGGTAGTTTTGCACCTTTATTTACAGCCTGTATCCTTGCGTCATTCCATGAAGTTATTTTGCCTAAAAAGATATCTGCTATAATAGGAGCTGTTAATTTTAAAGGGGCCTTTAATTCAGGCAGATTATAGCTAATTACTACTGCGCCGGCAGTAATAGGTATATGCAAAGCAGGAACGCCCAGTTTTTGCGCCTGGTCATCGTTTAAAGGGGCATCTGAAGCACCGAAATTGATGATCTTTTCTGTAAGGTTTTTGATACCTCCACCGGAACCTATGGATTGATAATTAATTTGCAGGCCAGTCTTTTTGTTGTACTCTGAAAACATCTTAGAGAACAACGGATAGTCAAACGAACTGCCTGCCCCGATCAGCGATTTGTCATCTGATTGTGATCGTGCCGTGTTTGCAAAAGCAAACAATAATAATGTGGAAACGTAAAAAAGTTTTTTCATTTTTTTGTATTTTTCCGCAATGTAGATTGAATGGTGGCGATAGTTTAATTTTATAAATTAAGCCTGTATTAAGTTTAGAGTACTTAGCTTTTTTGAAATATGAGCGGTATTTGCTAATTTATTGACTGACAGCACTTTTAAAAAAATAAGTTGTTTTAAGCCTTATCTTAGGTGTTTGTGCAATAGCTTATTGGTGGTCTTTTGTATAAATCCCGTCTTATATGTAACCGTTCTCCTTTTAGCTAAAATGAACCTTATGAGAAAATTCAGACTCTTACTTATTCTGCTTTTTATAGCTAATACCTCATTTGCACAAAACTGGAATTGCTTTTTGCCGGCCACAAAACAATACTTTACCAACTCCAATAATTATTTGCGTGGCATGCGTATTGATTCTGTAAGAACTAATGGGGCGGATACTGTTTATTATCCTTTTCATACAAGCAGGATAGCACCAAATATGACACCGATCATAGACACCAATGGTGGTAGCTGGCTTGGTAAACAAATAGTGCAGGAACCTGATGGC
>CAIYVS010000444.1 GCA_903929655.1 uncultured Bacteroidota bacterium
AAGGTGAAAGTATTCAAACAGGCAGTTGGTAAAAGAGTTGTACAACCATACGGCTCCTTTTTACTTTTTTCCCCATTTCAGTCAAGGGTGTGGATAATAACTCGTGGAATGATTTTTGCAGCCGGGAATAATACTCTAAGTAATATAAAAAGCGAAAATCATGGATACAAAGAAATTAGAAGGATTGCCAAAACAAGATGGCGAGATAGAAAAAGGCAAGGCACATATTATTGTGGAACTTATAGAATATGAACACAATGAAGTGATAAGCAAGTCTAGTAAGGAGCAAACAATGGCGCCAATTTAGGCATGCCATATAAATAATCCAATTACTTATATGATTTGAAATCGGCACTTTGTAATTTGTTTATATAAATATTTGTCCTGCAATTTAACCAGCTTTATGTTTGCATATATCTACGCCGACTTGCACTTATAATTATGTATAAACTGTCAATCCTATTTTGTTTTCTCTTTCTATTCTTAAATAATCTCAGGTCACAGGTATTACCTAAGGAAGGAACTGAGCTTAATTACAGACTTATTGGATTTGCTGTAGCAAAGGGAGAAAAAATGGACTATGGCCTGTTGCAAATAGCAAACGGGGATTTTCAGTCGGAAGATTCTTTTACCGATAATATTATAAGGACTATTCCAGTTGATTCAAATAAGGTGATCTGCGAGGTACCTTTTTGGGCTAATGAGTACACCTGGCGGATGATATCTTCCCCTAATAGTTCTGAAGATTTTAAAACTGAATTGTATCATTTCAGCACTGCCACCATTCCGGAAATTGAGACCGGCAAAATGCGTTTAAGGATAATAAAGGCGGCTAATAATTACAAAAAAGCTTTTGTATTCCTGGATAATAACAGGACATTGTATGATATACAAGGGAACCCGGTATGGTTTCTTCCTGATAAGGTTTTTAAAGATCTTGTTCCGATGCGTACAATGCCAGAGTTGAGGGACTTAAAGTTGTCCTGCAAGGGAACCATTACCTATTTGCTGAATTCGCAGGCATACGAGATAAATTATAATGGGGATATTTTGTGGAAGGCGCCGAATACAGGTGAGGTGGGCGGTGATAATACGGAGCGATATCATCATGAGTTCACACGGCTAAGTTCGGGGCATTATATGGTGCTGGGCCAGGAAAGGGGTGTGCTGTGGCCACCAGTGAATAATAATAACCGAAATCGTTCATCATTCGGGACCATTATTGAATATGATGAGAAGGGCAATGTGATATGGTCATGGAAATCGTCAAGCTACCTTTCGAAATCAGATCTTCTATATTACCACTCAAATTCAGACAGCAGCAATAGATTGCTTTACCTGCATGAAAATTCATTCTATTTTGACGAAAAGAATCAAACTATCTATCTGAGTTGCAGAGATATCAGCAGAATAATAAAAATCAAATATCCTGAAGGAAATGTGCTGAATTCCTACGGAAAAAGTTATCAGCCAGGTCTTAGCTCTCAAAAAGGGCAGGATTTGTTTTGCAAGCAGCATAGCATCAGCAAATCGGAGAAAGGATATTTATACTTGTACAATAATAATGTATGCACCTCCGGAGCCGCTCCAGAAGTGCTGATCATGAAAGAAAACGCGCGTATACCCGGTGGCATTAGAAAAGTATGGGAATATGCTTGCCGGTTTGACCAGGATTTTTCTAAAACAGATAAAACCATAGGTGGCAATGTTATTAAATTGCCCGACAGTACCCTATTTGTAAGTATGGGTGGTGAATACAGCCGGATATTTATTGTGAACAGGAAAAAAGAAATATTGTGGAGTGCGCTTCCTGAAATATGGAACGTTTCTGCAAAAAAATGGCAAGCGAGGGAACAATACCGGGCAAGTATTATTGTGGACCCCAAGGAGTTGGAAAAGCTGATTTGGACACAATAGGTTTTTTTGATTTTTTGCCTTTGTTTTGATCGGAGTATTGAGATAATACGAGCACCAGGGCATTTAAAATAAATAATGAGAGGGGGGCAGAATACCCCCTCTCATTATTTATAGCCCGGGACGATTGCTCGTTCCGGGTTTCTTCAATTACTGAACAGCTTCAATAATTACCCTCATATTTTTCAATCTGCCTTCGGTTGTATTGTTATCGTCGATGGGATATGCATCTCCTTTACCAAATATGCGCAGCCTGTTTTCTACAATGCCTTTGGTTAAAAGGTAGTCTTTGACAATTTTAGCAAACTCCAGGGAGATTGCTTTATTATCGTTTTTGTCACCGGAATTGTCGGTATACCCGGTAATATTTACTACTACGCCCGGGTTATCTTGCAGGTATTGCACAACATCGTTCAGGCCTTGTTCAGATTTTTTACTGATTTGCTGCTGACCAATTTCCATGTATATTGTTTTCACATACCAATGCTTACTCTTATCAATGAAATTTGAATCAGGCCTTTCATTGGTATTATGCCTGTAAGTTTGTGCATTTCTCTGAGCGTTGTTTATGTTCTTCTTATCATAAAATCCAAATGTATATTTGTCAAAATAAAACCGCAAGCCAATATTGATACCATAGGAGATATTCCAGCCATTATTTACAGTATTTAGTAAGGAGTTGTATTGCCCTATTTTGTCTGTAAGCTTATAATTATTACTGTTAGTGGAGTTATCAAATGATTGTCCTTCACAATAAATTCCGAGATTTAGAAAGACATTATCATTGAATCTATAAGTGGCGGAAGGCTGTATTAAAAAACCTATTGTGCCATGAAAGTTTACTTTTCCTGTATTGCTATTTACAGGTTGATTTAAACCTACATTATAGCCAGCGCTTTTGAGTGTGTTGAAATAGGTTTGAATATCGCTGGTATGATTGCCGATCTTTGATGCTGTGATCAAGTAGTCATCGGTTGATGGTATTGGTGCTGCATCATATACGGCCACATAATTGTTTCCCACTTTAGCATATTTATAAATTGCTTCATAATCAAAAGAGGCATTGGTTGTATAGGAGTTTGATATTTTCAATATAAACAGGGGTCCTGCATCAAGTGCCACACCCCATTTAGCTGTATATTGCTTTTTATATTTAAACATCAGGGGGATGGTAAGACTGGTGCTTGTCACTGACTCTTTAATTGCATTGCTTGACGTTACAATTTGCCTGAAAGTATCGGATGCAAAATCAATTGATTTATACTCCAGCCTGAACTTATCTAAATTCACATCAAATTGCTGACTTTGATACATGAAGCCTATCCCAATTCCATAATTGCTTTTCGGTCCGAAAAAATAGCCTGCCTGTACGTCAAAACCCAATGTTTTTCCATTATTAAATTTTGGCCTGGATATTGTATCGTTCAGCACGTTTGAATAAGCGCTTGTCAAACTTCCTGTATTCAAAACCGGGTTAGATAGCCCCCCTTTTATATTAATATCTATAAACCATTGCGGTAATAAATCATCTGAATAGATC
>CAIYVS010000445.1 GCA_903929655.1 uncultured Bacteroidota bacterium
ATGCCACACCTAAAGAATTAAAAATGAAATGCGGATTGATCTGAGAATAGATGGATTTTAACTCTATCTCCAATTGAAAATTCTTCTTCGCCTGTTTTTTTATTACCACTCTCTTCGTAATAACTATAATGAGATAAAATAGCAGTAATGTACAAATCACTATCCCGCTCCAGATAAGTTTTTTTGCCGGTGGTTTTTGCCACCAGTAAGGAATTATATACAGGTATATTTTTCTTTCGGTGCTTCTCCATTGATTGTCTTGTACGATAATTGAAAATGTATAAGTACTGCATGCTGAAAGCGTAGGAAGATTTAATTCATTGTTGGCAAGATTATGCCATGTTGAATCGGTATTAATACGGTATGCATATTTTACTTGTCCCCAGCCCGTAGGTTTAATAATATCAAATTGCAGCCTGGAATGACTTTGCTGAATCGGGATAGTATCATTTATTCCAATATTGTACCAATTTTTATTGTACATCAATATCAATTTATAATCTTCTTGCACGCTATAATGAGGGCTGTCAAATGCTGCATCTTTGGGAATATTAAGCAAATAGAGCCCATTATTTGTTTTAAGCAGCAATTTATTATCTGAAATATGACCATCATATACATAAGTATATTTCAGTCCTTTTGTGTTAGGATATACAATTGGGTTTGACAATTTTCCAGGTCCTTCAATTTTGCTGAACAAAACACCAAATGCCCCGGCCACAATTAAAATACTATGGCTTAGATATACTTTAGCGTCACTAAGAACATAATTGTCAAACAAAGTTCTATACGGCTTGTTGAAATCTGTAAAATGTAACAGCCTGCCCTCCTCCTGCAGAAAAATGTCCCCATTTTTATTATCAAGTAATATTTTTTCAATACTGTTAATTTTCCTCGCTGCAAGATCCTTATCATTACGGAAAAATGGCCTACTACCTTCCTTATACATTAATATTTCACTCTGGTTATACGCCCAAAATATATCCCTGGCAGAATCGTAAATAATATCTGAAAACCGTCCAGAATATATATATGAGATGTGAAAATGGCCACCTTGAAATTTCAAACGGTAAAAACCCTCGTTTTTTGTAATTGCATAAAAATGATCCGGATAAACACACATACCATTTATGATATCTAAATCGGAATATTGTTCATTGTTTTTATTTATTGCTTGAATTTCCTTTATTTTCAAAGAACGATTATCCAGTATATAATTTTTACCCAATCCCAAGAGCAAAGAAGAATCTTTATTGTATACAATTATTTTAGAACGATTTAATATACCTGGATATTTAAGGTATACCATACTTTTATTTTTTTCCAGTATTGCCAGTGTGCTTTTAGAATTGTCCCACCAATAGCAAATACTATCTACACGGCTACCAATAAAGGTGAATTTTGACAGATCAAAATTGTTGATCCTTTTAAATAAAGTATCTTTATCATAGCAGGCATATATTCCGTTGGTATATGTAGTCAACAACTTACCCCAGAAAGAATCATTAAGAAAATAAGATACATTGTCTTTATCGGGTGTGCGAATTAATGAATCAATAGAATAAACATTATTTAGCCGCATTTGTGCATCAAATACATATATGTTTTTTTTTGTAAATATTTTCATTTGCTTGCCGTCATCAACTGTTAATAATATATTTTCATTTGTTCCGGCTAGTTCACCAAGGGTATACTTTCTATAACTTTTTTCTTTATAATTAATTATTCTTAGATAGCTATCGTCGTATTTATAAGATATAAAATAATCTCCCGAAATAAGACAGTAAGTCTCTCCAAATATATCTGACATAATATTGTCATTTTCTTGTCGATGAATAAGTGTTTTGAGCTTCCCTATTTTTTTTGTTATAACCTTATTTTTATCTATATCTATGCTATAAATATTTTTATTGATATCCATACCTAATAACTCATTCTTACTATTCAAAGTATAAAACATTAGAGAAGATGGTAAAAAGTATGTATATAATGTATCATTCTTTTCAGTAAAAAAAGTTCCGCCATAACTTGTACTTATAATCGCAACTCCATCTTTATAATTTTTTATCAAACGTGGGTAAAAATTATGTATAGATGTATCATGAAAAACTTTGTGATATTGATCTTTATATATATATCCTAATTGGTTAGAAATGTTAAATAGCCACATCCTTCCTTTTTTATCTTCAAAAAGCCTCCATATATCTTTGTTGATGAAATCATCGGATAAATCTAGTTTATTTATATTATATCCGTTATATTTCGCCACGCCTTTATCAGTGCATATCCATAAATACCCCAAGTGATCTTTGAAAGTACTGTATACATAATTTGAAGGTAAATTGTTGGAAATATTCAGATTGTATTGGTTGATTTCCTGTGCACAAATACTTATTCTGAATAGCAAACAAA
>CAIYVS010000446.1 GCA_903929655.1 uncultured Bacteroidota bacterium
CCTAATTTTGCTACATTATTTTTCAACTCTTTGAGATCGATCACGCCCTCGTCAAAATCGATAAATGCTCTGGCCAAACCATAATTTACGCTTGCCTTTTTCACACCCAATATTTTGACATTTGAACTAGTAAATTGCTTTCCCCAAGCTAAATCCCCACTTGTATTGAATTTTGCAGAGCAATAGTTATTAATATATACATTACCAGAATGGTCTGCAGCGATTCCTTTATAAAAATAATTAGCACCTGGTATTCCTCTACCCCAAATAGCATTACCAGAAGTATCATATTTGGCAACAAAACACTTAATCGTTGAATAGGTAGAATCAATTGAATAATTAGTATCAATTAATTGCACGCCTGCAATAACATTTGAATCTAAAGATGAATATCTACCCATAATATACAAATAGCCGTTACCATCTAATGTGATATTTGCAGGACCAAAATTGCCATAACCTATATTTACAGCCCATATTATATTACCCTGAACATCATTCTTAGCAATAAACGAACTACTACCCGTTAATTTGAAAGTACCAAAAACTATGCTATCTGAATATGTACCGCAAGTATAAATATTGCCATGCGCATCGGTCACAATATCACCGGCAGCACTATTCTGGCCTCCGGCGACCTTAGCCCACACAAAGCTGGGTGCCTGGGCAAATGAAAGGCCTGAACTTGAAATGGATAATACAATTACAAAGCAGAAAATAATAATATTTTTCATGATAATATATTTTTTAAATTAATGCGATCCTGGTGCAAATACAAAATTCGAAATATTTCTGGTAATACCTAATATTTTTGATATGTTATCTCCATCAGTTGGTTTGCAAGCCGAATAAGAAAAGCTGCAAAGATCATTCTTTCGACGAAGCAAATCGTTATATCCATATTTGGTATCATTTGGTAAAGGCTCTTGTGATGGCGTGTGAGTAGCATCATTAGCCGGATCATTTACATAAAATAAACCGTCAAGACTAGCATCATCTGTATCCCCATTAAAATCATCGTCATATGTTGGGCTTATTGTACCTTTGTAGGTTCTTCCCGTCAAAAATGCTGACACTTTAACATGATATTGATTACTTCCAGCAGTGGTTTCGTCATAATTGAGCACGTTCCCGCCACTCTCATAAGTAGAACCGATATTCCGCTTGAAACGTGGGTCTAAACTTCTATAAAAAGCAGCACCGCTGCAAGGCTGTATCTCGTGTAAAGTATAATCCGAAGGGTTTGTGCTCCAATAATCAGCATGCTCATTATATCCCAATGGCCGTATTTGTGTAAATTCCGTTTTAGTCTCACCTGCATGACAACCGGAACAAGTATTTAAGGATAATTGATGTCTTAACATTTTTTCAGTTGGGTTAGGAGAAGTAGATGTTAATACAGAGGAATTGTAATTAGTTGTTGATGCATTCCACCAATCAAAATCCCAAAAATGCGCGTATTTCCCATTCACATGCGAAACCGCCGATGCCAAAGGAAGTGAGTTATACATAAGTGGTAATGTGTGAGTTCCGTGCAGCACCCTAAATTTATTTTGTGGATTATATACCCAATCTATTAAATTATCGGCATAAGCTGTATTGTCCGGGAGTATGGAGAATGAAGAAACTTGGGCCGCAGCATTTTGATCTATGTTTGCAGCATAATTGGCAACATCAATCGGTGTATTGGTAAGTGTAACTGGTATCAAAAAGTGAGTGCTTGGATCTATTACAAACTGTCGGAATTCCCAATCATCTTCCTCCCACTGATGCCCCGGTCCATGCAGTGCATCAGAGTCTATATGATTATAGTTTGTAAAACCAAGATAATTAGCCCAGTCAACACCAGGAGCAAACAATATTCTTTCGTTAGTCCTAAGTCTGTTTAACGCACTCCCATTTGGCTTACCAGAGGCCGCATTGGCTATTGTTACCGTGTTGGTTACATTAGTTAAGGCATCCATATACGCAGTACTGTTCCTGGTGAGTGTACTAAGTGACAACCATTGTTGTGCAAAAGTCCTCAGATCACAAATATTAGTCTGTGTATTTCCATATTCAAAAATCACGTTCATTCCCTGCCAATCTACGTAATCCGGGAGAACGGTATTATACACTTGATTCGGCTGTTTGGGAGAACCATATTGCCCTGTAATGGTGCAAAGGCCGCCGCTTGTATTTGCTTTAAGATCACATGGTGTTATCAGACTAAAGATAAAACGGGTTTCTCCCGGATTAAAAGCACCACCTGGTGAATATGGGAAAGCCATACTACCACGCAAGTCTATTCTGTTTACTATAGTGGTAAGTTTAAAAGGGGCATTAGCTAGTATTGCAGATTCACTAGTCCCATCCCATATCGTTTCCCAGTTAGTCATTGTAACCTGACCTGGAATTGCAGAACCACAATAGCCAAGCCAAGGCCCAATTACATAATCTATAATGGCACTTCTTATGCCTACATTCTGCCAATTAACATTTTGTGTACTGGTCCAGTTTTTTAACCATTGTTTAATAAAGTTCCTCGTACAATTAGTACCACTGCAATTGGCCATATTTTTCATTAAGGTTCCGAAAGCCCATTGGGTAGGTGGGGTAGTATAACCCACCACATCAAGGTCAGTAATAAATAACGAATTTTCTCTTAAAATATTACAATCAAATCCTATTGATCCTATAGGTTTAGTATAAGGAAGCGGAAGGCTGACACTAGCCCCCGATGAAAAAGCAGGCCAATCAAACAACTGAATGTCTCCACCTGAAATTCTCTGACCTGTGTGCCCGTTAAAAACCGTAAATGCTCCCCACGATTCGAGGCTATCCGTTACTTTTGTAATTCCAGCGTGAAAAGCAGCCGTATCTTCTGCTATATAAGCACTGTAAACATAATCATCCGCTATGGAATCTCCATTTGTACCATTGTCTCTAAATATTGTTGAATCTCCTGCATAATAAATAAGCAAGCTGTCAGGCAAAGTTGTATCTTCTGCAAATTCTATTTCAAGAAGCATATTGCCGGGCAAAGTGCTATCTGTCATTTTTGTTACCCAAAAATTTAATGGAATAGGCGGATCATTATGAAAATCTCTTACACTGCTACCTCCATCACTCCCAGAAGGGGGAGGCAAAGGACTCATGGACGTAAAAGTAATGCAACTAAAAACCACAATAGTAAGCAGTGTAAAAACAACACGTTTTTTGCGTGTATGAATTGGTAAGTTGTTAGTCATGGCAAAGGCGTAGGTGATGCCAGATGGTGAGGCTAGCATCACTATTTGAAGTTTAAATAAAAAAAGAGCTTTATCACAAAAAAGTTTACGAACGGTCGAAAAACTTTACAAACGGTCGAAAAACTTTATTTAAACAGTATTTTTAACTTTTTTTTCATTATTAATATTTTTAACTCTTTATACTTACTTTTATCTATATAAAACTGATTATAGCTTTTTAGTA
>CAIYVS010000447.1 GCA_903929655.1 uncultured Bacteroidota bacterium
GATCTGTAAAGGAGTATACACCGCTTCTGTATCAGTGGGCTTACCATAAAACATCCTCTAAAGAAACAGCCGAAGACCTGGTGCAGGAAACCTTTATAGCCGCATATAATGCTTTTGATAAAATCCAGAACAAGAGCGGCGCTAAAACCTGGCTTTTTGCCATTCTGAATAATAAAATAAAAGACCATTACCGTAAACAGGCAAAAGATCCCCTGCTCTCAGAAAGCCAATTCAGGACTGCGGACGACAGCAACTTTTATGACCATTTCTTTGATGAAGCCGGGTATTGGAAACCAGATGCCCGGCCTGCCGAATGGAATGAAAAAGATGAGCATCTCTTAGACAATCCCGAATTTAATAAAGTATTGGAGGACTGTATTAAAAAACTACCCGATAATGGCAACGCTGTTATCAGCATGAAATATTTACAAGAGCAGGAAAGCACAGATATTTGTCAGGTTTTGGAGATATCTCCGACTAATCTCTGGCAGATAGTACACCGTGCCAAACTGCAATTGCGCAAATGCATTGAATGGAACTGGTTTAAAAAATAAGCAATGGGAAAAATGATGCACTATATCATGTTGTCTTGCCCCAAAGCAACAGCACTGATAGATAAAAGAACGCTTGGCAAACTAAATACAATTGAAAAAATGCAATTGGCCATGCATACCAGCGTCTGCAAATACTGCAAACTTTATACCAAACAAAGCGCACTGATAGACCAGCTCCTGAACAAACACATCAACCCGCAAGTCGCCGCCCAAAAGACCAGCGAACTGGAAAGAAGGATATTGAGCAGCCTTGCTGCCTTAAATGGATAAGCCACAAAGCTTAGGAGAATTTCTAATTCAGCTTATTATCTAAAAAATGGGACCCTTATACTAAATACACTTTAGTAATACACCATACATAGTAGCCCTGACCTTCAGGTCGGGGATTTTAAAAATCGCAGCATGCAGGCTTTAGCCAAAATATTTTTAGAGCGATTTTAATGTCAAACTGGCCTTACACTTCTGTTTCGTGTTTGTTTGCAGACCTGTGCTTCATCCAGTGGATAAACCTTTTTGTTCCCTCTACTATTAATAATAAAGCCACAATCGGCAGCAGAAAAACCATCCATTGCGGACCTTCGCTAGTGGGCATGCTTAACATGATATTCATAACAGGTATATTTTATACTAATATACAATTTAAAGTCAGAGGTATAAGAATATAACTTGTTAATGGCATGGCCAATGCAGTCCCCGGTTATATAAAACCTTTTGGCGTAGACTCCGTCTACCTCAGTGAAGAGCACTATCTCCTGATTGCCGTATTTCACCCTTGTTGGTCGCCTTACAAACGCAACTATAAAAACAAACTGTTGTTTGCAATTTTCTGCCCTTACCAGCAGCCACTTTCAGAAATAGGTTTGGATTCGCCTTGACTTTTTTCGGAATAGAACTAACAGTAAAACAACCACTGAAAACGATTGAAAATCTGCAATTAGACGAATATGCCCAACTAAAATACCCTTTTGTGCTGTCTAACACCTGTAACTGAACTGTCGGTACTTTCTGCCGAAATAAAAACCAAATCAACAATGAGAACCTGTTTACTAATTTTTGCCGTGTTTGTATTCGCATTTACTCAATCGTATGCACAGTCATATAAATGGGTAGTGGATGGCGGCAGCACTTGGGTAACAACCCTTTCACGCGACTGGTCGGCGGTAACAAGCATATGCACCGATGAAGCAAGGAATATATATATGACTGCTCCTGTAACGGACTTAGGCATACAAGCCGGCACATTTTATATGGCCCAGGCCTATATTTGCTGCTTCAGCCTGCCCCATACATTGATTGCGAGTTATGACTGCGCGGGAAACTTCAGGTGGGCAAAACTAATTGACGCGAGCCAACTTTGTGCAAACAACGGCCTGGTATATAACAACGGCTATTTATATGTATCAGAAACAATGGTGGGCGACAGTTTACATATAGGCAACGATACCACCCTCGCCGCGCCCGCCACGGCCAACTGCGTAAGCGCCGTGATAAAGCTGGATACGCTTGGCAATTTCAAATGGCTCAGGAGTACCGGGGTGGAGATAGTGGGTGGCTGCGCTGTAAACCGTGAAGTTGTAAACATCGCTATAGACGGACACGGCAATATACATCACTACGATTTTGTTCCCAATGGTACAGCTATCACATCATCGATAACTTCCGTTATGGGCACTTACGACCTCAAGTATAGCCCGGCGGGCAACCTCCTTAGTGTGCTGAGGATGCAGCTGGATACGCTCGGCGGCATGTACAGTGCACAAAGCGACCTCCTGGACTACCCTGTGATCAACAAAGCAAGTGGAGTTGTGTATGCCACCGTATACGTCACAGACACCACGGGAGGCTTTGGGGCGCAGGTCAACTGCCTAGCAGCTTACGACACTCTTGGGCATGTGATTTGGTACGATACCTGTCACTGGCCAAATTCTTTTACCGGCCTGGCATACGACGGCAACAACCATTTATACACCATCGGGGCTGCACAATTTGATACAGGTAACTTTAAAGCACATTTCCCCCTCCATGGAGACACCCTTTTAGGCAATCACTACGCGATAACATGCTTGAGTTCTATACTCACATTAGACACCTTTGGAAACCTGAAACATCACTATGATGTGGACTTTAGCGAAAATGGAGGGTTTCAGCACCTTGCTATAGTGCCTGGCGGCAAGCTGGCAACGATAGGAATAATGGTATATGCCGCTAAATATGGAACGGATTCCCTTGTAAATACTACAGGCAAACAGGAGCCATTTAATGCGGTATTCGATACTGCAGGCCATCTTCTGCATTGGGATTATGACACCGGCACTGCATTTTATAACTGGGGCACTGCAGTAGCATCAGATAATATAGGGGATGTTTACTTTGCGGGTCTGAATAGCGGACAGTTAACAATTCCGGGCATGGCGCCTTTTTCAATTGCGGGAGCCTCCACAAGTTTCTATGTTGCAAAATATGGTGTTTCCTGCACTTGCACAACGCTTCCTGTAGCCTCTTTCACCTATACCGGCACTACCACGCTTAGCTTCACTTATACCGGCACCACAGGCTATGACAGCCTGAAATGGACATTTGGAGACGGGAACACCTCCACGGCAGCAAACCCTACCCATACTTACTCCACAACAGGCGCATATACTGTATGTGTAACAGTATACACAGCTTGCGGCAGCAGCATTTATTGTTATACCATTAACGGCACTACTAACGTAAATTCAATGTCATTGGTACCTGTGGAGATCTATCCAAACCCGGCCACTACGTCCCTTACCATCAAATGGGACAATACCATCAAACAGGTAAGGATCAGCAACCTGATAGGGCAAACAGTATATTCGCATGAATTCAGTAGCCAACAAGTACAGGCGAATGTAAGCGGCTTGCCCGCAGGTGTTTATTTTGTAAAAGTGAATGGTTGCGTGGTGCGAAAGTTTATGAAGGAGTAGAGCTTAATGGTTGGTGGGCTGAGCATGTGGCTAAATATCTGTTAAGTTTTTTTTTAGTTAATCGCAGTCTTCCAATTATATAAAACCATTTTGCGTAGATTCCGTCTACCTCAGCTAGAAGCGGGATCTCCTGATTGCCGCACCAGTCTATATTACAGCCCATTAACAATTTTCTTCCCGCTCCCACAGCCACTTTCAGAAATAAATTTGGAAACACCTATCCCGATTGAGTATCTTTGACATGAATTTGAGTCAAATATTAAGACAAAAATTCATTCGTTCTTTGAAATCTTGCTTTTAAAGCCCATTTTTCCAAAAAAATGTGCAATGAGATGCAATTAAATAATTGATTATCAATTATTTAACACAAAAACAGTGTACCGAAATTGTGCAACAATGTGCAGGATGTGTGCAACTTTTGTGCAATTTTTGTGCAAAAAATGTGCAATAAAGTGCAATTTTGTGCCAACTGATTCTAATCTGGAAAGATGATAGAGAATATCATAAGACCTAAAAAGACCTCATCATGACCCTCATTAAAATCACAGGCATCAAAGTTCAGACAATCTTTAAAATGTGGACAAATCAGCCCGTATTTTTTTCTGCTCGAAAAGGATAACTTCTCTCATGAACTCCATTGAAAAATAATTGAGACGTGAATAAAAATAAAAATAACAAACTGAAAACCAATATATTAAAAGCCAACCAGGACATAAAGCAGGGATAAAAATGGATAAAGAATGGATAAAACTATTCACATTTTTAGCTTTACAATTTAAAAAAATTACCTAATGCTTAAGGCGATAAAATTGCATTTTTTATTTCCTCCC
>CAIYVS010000448.1 GCA_903929655.1 uncultured Bacteroidota bacterium
AGAGTTTTTACCCTCTTCTAAATGTTGTTAGTGAATGTTATGAGCAGTTTGAAAAAGATAACAAGAGGCTTGAACGTACACTTGAGCAAAGTTCAATTGAAATGAACGAGCTCCGGGGAGAGTTGCGTAAAGAAACTGAAGAAAATAATGAGGCGGTATATGAAATACTGAAAGAGTCACTGGATATTCTTAATGAGAACGATACCGGATTTGGCGATTTGAGCCAGCAAAAACTACTCCGGATAGCAAAACTGCTAAAAGATGAAACGAAAAAAAGAAAACTTGCTGAAAAAGAGCTGGAAAAAGGCAAGAAGTTTTTGCAAGCCTCACAAAGGGTAGCCCATATTGGTAGTTGGGAGCTGGATATGACCGTTCAGGACCCGAATGACATCTACTCTAATGCGTTGACGTGGTCTGACGAAACCTACCATATATTCGGTTTTGAACCGGGTTCTGTGCAAGTGAGTTCAGACCTGTTCTTTGATATGGCACACCCGGATGACCGGCAGCTAATAAAAGATGCTGTAAGTAAAGCTCTTGAAAAAAAAGAAGTTTATAGTGTAGAGCATCGCATCGTTTTGCAGAACGGGCAGGAAAAGACAGTGCATGAACGCTCTGAGATTACATATGATGCAAATACGGGTCTGCCTGTCAAAATGATCGGCACTGTGCAGGATATTACCAATAAAATAGCAGCAGAAAGAAAGTTAAAGAAAGCGCATGATGAATTGAGCACCCTCTTTAATAATATGCAGGAGGTTTATTATTCTGTAGATATGCAGACTTACCAACTTGTCCAGATATCAAAGGCTTGCGAAAATGTGTATGGCTATACCGTAAATGATTTTTTTCAAAATTCAAACCTGTGGCTCGATGTTATCTATGAAGAAGATAAACAAATCATTAAAGACAATGAATCTTTAATGTATGCAGGCAGGTCTTTTTCGCACGAGTATCGCATCCACCACAAAGATGGCAGCAAACGCTGGGTGGAATCTAAACTGAAGCCCACATTAGATGATAATGGTAAACTTATAAGGCTTGATGGTATAACCTCTGACATAACAAAAAGAAAAGAGGCAGAAATAGCATTAAGGGATAGCGAATATAAATTCCGGTCTCTGATCGAGAACAGTTCTGATTGTATCACCGTGATCAATGAGAAGGAGGAGACCATTTTTGCTAGTAATTCTATATACACGGTAACAGGGTTTACTGCCGAAGAAACTGCGGGAAGATCATCGCTCACTTTTGTACATCCTGATGATCTGAATGTTTTGCAGGAACACTTTAAAAAAGTATATCAAAACCCGGGAAAGCCCTTGCCAACTATCTACAGGCGGCTTACAAAAGGGGGCAGCTATATATGGTGTGAGGGTATTGCTACTAATCTTTTGAATGACCCGGCGGTAATGGGAATTATCATTAATTTCAGGGACATCACAGAGAGAAAAAAGGCTGAAAAAGCATTAAGAGACAACGAATACAGATTCCGTACCTTATTGGAACATTCATCCGACTTCATAACGGTAATAAACGAAAAACAAGAAACACTTTTTGCCAGCGACACTTTATATCGCATTACAGGATACAAACCAGAAGAAGTTGTTGACAAACCAGGGCTTTTATTTATTCACTATGATGATCAGCAAAAAGTGCATGACGATCTGAAAGAACTTATTGAAAAGCCGGGGAAACCCATGACGCTTACGTACAGGATAATTAAAAAAGATGGCAGCCCCATTTGGGTGGAAAGAATAGCAACCAATCTTTTGCATGACCCTGCAATTGGCGGGATAGTTTCAAATTACCGGGATATTTCAGCATACAAAGAATATGAGGCTGCTCTCATCACATATAATGAGGACCTGAAAAAAACCAATATGGAACTGGATAAGTTTGTATATAGCGTCTCTCACGATCTCAGGTCTCCTTTGGCTTCTATGGCCGGAATGGTGGATTTATTGAGGTTTGATGTATCAGAGCCTGAAGCTCTTGAAAAAATCGGGTTCATAGAAGGCCGTATACAAAAACTTGATAGTTTTATACAGGATATACTCGATTACTCAAGAAATGCCAGGCTTGATATAAAAAAAGAGAAAATAAATTTTAATGAATTACTTACAGATATTAGCGACAACCTGAAATTCATTGGAGTGGGAAAGGGTAATAAGCATGTAGAAATAAAAATAAACTCATATGGGGATGCGGCTTTTTATTCAGACAGGCACAGGATAAGTGTCATTCTAAGTAACCTTATTTCAAATGCAATTCGTTACAAAAAACACGATATTCCTGACCCCTATGTAGAAATCACGGTTGATACATCTGATAAAGAGGCCATACTTACTGTAGCAGACAATGGCATTGGTATTGACAAGAGCAATTATGAAAAAATATTCGAAATGTTTTACAGGTTGTCAAAGAATTCAGTAGGTTCAGGCTTAGGCCTTTACATAGTTAAAGAGGCAATAGAAAAATTAAATGGTATTATTATTGTTGAATCAGAACCGGAAAAAGGTTCTAAATTTACAGTAAAATTACCCAATTATAAAAAAGAAACAAATCTTATACAGAAAAAAAATGGCGGAAACAGGATATTGTGTAAAATGTAAAGGTAAGAAAAATATGAAAGATGAACAGAAGGTAACCA
>CAIYVS010000449.1 GCA_903929655.1 uncultured Bacteroidota bacterium
CATAAGCAATCTTGTCCCGGGTATGTATTTTGTCGCTATTTATTCTGGAGGAGCTAAACTAAAAGATTTTAAAGTTGTTAAGCAATAATATTTTTGATTTTTTTATAATAAGAGATTCGTCATATTGAATTTAAAATATTTTGGTGAAGTTTTTAAAAACTTCACCAAAATATTTTGGGCAATAGTAAAAAAAATAGTTAAATTTAACACGGGTTTTGCCTGTAGCCAGTAATACAGGTTTATATGCTTATTCATATTGTAATCTATGAAACAAAAATTTACGTTTTTATTGGCTTGTATCCTGATTGCAGGGACTATTTCTAAGAATGTTTCTGCGCAGATTTTATTGCAGGAAGGGTTTGAGGGCGGCAATTTTCCTCCCAATGGAGCATATGGGCAATGGACACTTGCGAATCCTTGTGGAAATACAATATGCTTATCAGCTACAAATTGGGGACAAGTTGCCAGTGGTACGGTTGTAAGTTGTTCATTAAGCTCTTCCCCTGCCAATGCTCATGGTGGGCAATATTTGTCTGAATTCCCTTCTTTTTATATGCAACCTGGAGCAGGTAATCTTGTTAGCCCGGCGATGGCTTTCCCCAGTTCTAATAATGGCGGTGTACAATATGTCATTGATTTTTGGGTGTATGTTAATAATTCTTATTATCCCTGGTCTACTAACACTGCCAGCCTGAATGTTTTTTTAACACAGAACAACACTACTTTGACGCCTGTACCTGCCACATCCAGTACTTATGTTACGGTGAGTAATGCCTTAACTTCCACTGGCTGGCAGCATGTCGTTTATACTGTCCCTACCGGAGCCATAGGTTCTGCAGGAACTTATTATTTAGTTTTCAGTGGTCTGCCAAGTACCTCGCTTTACACCTATGGTGATTTCGATATTGATGATATAAATCTTACCAGGTTTATTCCATGTACAGGTATGCCTAACAGTTATATTGGTGGCCCACACCATATATGCTCAGGCATTTCTTTCAATTTGATAGATTCTACAATGTCAGGATATTCAGGTATGAGCTACCAATGGCAATCCAGGCTGGGCAATACAACTAATGTATTTACAAATATTACTGCTGCTACGGCTTCCGTTTATAATTGTACAGGTATTGGTTTAGCTACAGATTATCGTGTGATATCGCATTGTGCCAACAGTAATGCCACCGATACTTCGCCTGTTTTTTCTATTACGGTAGATTCTTTTTACAGGTGTTATTGCGGTCCGGCTACTAATCAAGGCCTTAATACTCATGTTGGGAACGTACCTCATAATGACAGTGTAGGTATAACAGCATCGAGCCTCCATAATGTTACCTATACCCCTGTTCCATTCCCTAATGGTTATGTTGCTTTTCCTGCAGTTGGTAATGCAACAACTGTTTTGCAGCAGGGCGCTACTTACCACATAGGAACATTGTTGAGTTCGACCGGGGTGCATGGTGCAGCCTGGATAGATTTTGACCATGCGAATGGTTTTGGAAATACTGCCAATGAGTACATCGGCATGACAGGCCCGTCTTCAAGCCCCACATTGAGCGGTACATTTACTGTGCCTGCTAATGCTGCTTTAGGTCTTACCGGTTTGAGAGTACGTACGGCCCAGTCTACATCTAATTTTACTGCGTCAAGTGCTTGTACACCCGAAGGCAGTGGAGAGACAGAAGATTATCTTGTAAATATTACCCAAGCCCCTTATAATGATGTTGGCGCTGTTGCATTTATACAGCCATCTACTTATGATATCGCTTGCGCGAATACAAATGTGAATGTAAGGGTGGCTATTTCGAATATGGGAAGCCTTTCTCAAAATAATTTTGAAGTATTTGTAAATTACTGGGGTCCGGCAAACAATTTTAGCAGTCCATTATATACCCATTATACTAATACGCTAGCTGGTTTTGCAAACGATACTATAACAGTAGGGACCCTCAGCCTGCCATTATACGGCAATTATTACCTGAATGCGTACACTTATCTTGCCAATGATCAGAACAATCTGAATGATACAGCATGGATGGGCCCCATAACTATGACAGAAGTGCCTCTGCCACCTGTTGTAATATCTGATACAGTGTGTCTGGGTAATTCTGCTACCATTGGTGTAGTGCCCGTTGCCGGTAACCAATATAACTGGTATAGTGCGCCTGCCGGAGGAACCGTGGTTTTCGACAGCCTTTCCAAGACCATCAATTCTTTAATCAACAGCACCTATTATTTTATATCTGCATCTACACCGCCCAGCCGTGGATATATCCCGGCCAATTATGCAGATACTGTGGGTGCCAAAAAACGTGCAGGTGGCGTTTATTTTGATATTGTGCCAACAACCAATATGACACTGGATAGTTTCCACCTGAGGTTTGCAGATACTGGCAACCAGCAGGTAAGCATCTGGTACCGTATCAGCCAAGTGATAGGTAATCCTATTAATTATACGGCACCTTACCTGGATACACCGTCCAAGTGGATACAAATTGCGAATACCATGATACCTAATGTAAGTAATATTACAATGACCCCATCTTCACTTTATACAGTTGTGCTGAATAATTCTTTACCGATAATATCCGGTACCAATATCGTTTATTCTATTTATGTTGACTATGATGCAGAAGTTACTATTCCACCAGGTGTTCCAGTTGTTACTAATCCTGTAGGCGGCAATGCTATTACAGGCGGAAGTTTTTATTATGGAAATGGTATGAACAGTAGTTTTTCAGGTAATCCTTCAGCTAATCTTGAAAGGCTTAATGGCAGGGTGTTCTATCATCTGGGTGGTTCTGCCTGCGAAAGCCAGCGAATACCCGTTGAGGCTGCTATCGGGCCTACGCCTGTTGTGAACCTGCCGCCATCCGGCTATGTGTGCTGGAATCTGCACCTGTACCTGGATGCAGGTAATCCTTCTTCGCAGTATACCTGGAGGGAAGATGCATTTGCCAATATATTGAGCAATACCGGCCAGCAATTACCAATACCACTGAGTGATACAGGGATACATAAATATTGGGTTACTGTGAGCAGATATTGTAATACAACAGATAGCACTACTTTAAATATTATTCCACCGCCACTTGTTACCGGTATTAATTACACACAGTCAGGATCGGTTTATTATTTAAGTGTTTCCGGTACCAGGGACGTACAATCTTACTACTGGACATTTGGTGACGGAACGACATCTACGCTTCCAAACCCTATACATGACTATGGTAACCTGGATCCGCATCTTGTAAGGCTGGTTGTGTATAATGTATGTGGTACAGATACGGTTTACTGGACCTTACCTACGCTTTTAGTGCCGGGCATAGCTGCTAATTCGAACGAGATACAATTGTACCCTAACCCTGCCAATAATATGCTGAGCATAAGCGGTGATGACAATATGGAGATAAAGGATATCAGCGTTATGAACAGTATTGGCCAGGTAGTATTGAGAACTGTGAGCAATAAAATGAAGACCGAAACTATAGATGTAAACAGACTGGCGCCCGGTAACTATATACTGCGTGCCAATACCTCTAATGGTTTTTATAATAAGATGTTTGAAGTATTGCATTAATTGTTTTGATACTGACATTCTTAAAGAAGGTATAAAATGAATTTTCAAATCCCTCCGTTGTAAACGGGGGGATTTTTATATAAGCACTTAAAATTTCAGGGATAAAAAAATGATGTTTCTTTGCACAAAATGACGATCATGGAAAAGCTGCCTGAAATGGGAAAAATGCTGGAATGGCTGAAAGAAAAGTATGAGGGTAATGTAGTAAAGGGTTCACGATCTGAAGCCGGTAATTGGATGGAATTGAAGCTGGAGCGTATAGAAAGAGGCCTGGCTGAGATATCGTTGACCGTGCGCAGGGAAATGACAAATCCTTATGGTAATATACATGGAGGGATGATGTGCCTGGTTGTTGACGAGGCGATTGGCTGGGCGGTTATCAGCATGGATTCGGAACATCATTATACTTCTATGAATTTGTGCGTGGATTTTCTCTATGCTATCAGGGAAGGGGAGCGCCTTACAGCAAAATCGGTAGTGATAAGACAGGGCAAAAAAATAGTAAACGCGGAATGCAGTGTGTATGATGCAAATGGTAAGCTGCTGGCGAAAGCGCATAGTAATCTTATTGCCACTAATATGCAGATAAAGGAGTAGCTTGAAAGTTGATAAGTTGAAAGGATAATAGGTTGATGGGGATTTGGAATTTGGGATTTTGAATTTTAGATTTGATGTTTAAAGATGCTGAACGGGAAACGAATAGTTATAGTATTGCCTGCCTATAATGCGGCCCTTACATTGGAGCGCACTTACAGGGAGATACCTATGGACATAGTGGACGATGTGGTATTAGTGGATGATAACAGTAAAGATGACACTGTGCGGGTGGGACAGGCGCTGGGTATTAGCCATATAATAAAACATGAAGTTAATAAGGGCTATGGAGGAAATCAGAAGAGCTGTTATAAAAAGGCGCTGGACCTGGGCGCAGATATTGTAATTATGCTGCATCCTGATTACCAATACACACCCAAACTGATCCCTGCCATGTCGTCTGTAATAGCTAATGACTTGTACCCGGTAGTATTGGCCTCCAGGATATTAGGTGGCGGTGCGTTAAAAGGCGGGATGCCTCTATATAAGTATATATTTAACCGTTTTCTTACTTTGTTTGAAAACATCATGCTTCATGAAAAGCTGAGTGAATATCATACAGGCTACAGGGCTTTTTCTGCAGAGGTGCTCAGATCTATTGATTTTACTTATAACAGTGATGATTTTGTTTTTGATAATGAAATGATATCGCAGGTATTTATGAATGGTTATGAAATAGCTGAGATAACTTGTCCTACAAAATACTTTAAAGAAGCGTCCAGCATCAATTTCAAGCGTAGCATGCAGTATGGAATGGGCGTATTGCGGGTATCTGTCTTATACCGTTTACAAAAATGGGGTTTGATAAAAAGCAAACTCTATGGCAAATAGCTCAAAGATTTATTCAACAACGACACATTTTGTATCCATAACGCTGCCGTTTCCTTTCACGACAACATAATAAACTCCTGCCGGCAGTTTGATGTCTTTATTGAAATTGTAAGATCCTTCAGGCAGGTTCCCGCTAAAAATATTTTCTACTTCCTGGCCCAGTATGTTTACCATACTGATGTTGCTGTTAATTGGTTCAGATACGCTGAGGGATAGGTGTAAATTGTCGTGAACAGGGTTAGGGTATACCTTTAGCTGATTGATATTTGCATGCGTTTGTGTTACGCTGTTTGTGGGTGGCGTGCTGCGTAATAATAGTGTATAGTCTTTTATTAATATGCTGTCTGCACTTGTAAGCCTGAAAACAACAATAATTGTATTGGAGAAACCAGCGGGCGGAGTCCAACTTAAAGTTCCCGAAAGATTATTGGCTGAGCCTGTAGTGATAAAGGTAGCTGGATTGGCCATACTAAAAATAGAGCCATAGGCTTTCATCGTGACATTAGTCGTAATATCTGAAATAGAACCTGCTATCTGAAAATTAAGGGCTTGTCCCGGAGTATAAAGCAGGTAATTGTAATTTTGGTAGCTAGTGTGGGAAACCGGTGTTATTGCTGATAAAGATAAGGAATCGCTGCCCGTAACAGCACCAACAATAAATTCCATATCCTCCACGACACTTCCAATTTCAAGCCCGTCCCTATATTCTTTTATTTGAAATGACTGGATGTAATTGCCTTGTGCATTTGGAGTGTAGGTTATTTCTCCACTTACAGAATTTATACTAAGATCACCGGATGGCGCTGCCGATGGTTGTGTGAAACCCATAACAGTTCCAAAAACAGATGTAACACTGGACGTATATGTTGCCAATGGAGTTGTTAGGCTCATACTTACAGAGTCTGCATCATCATCGCAGGGCAAAGGGTTAATAACGGCTTCAGCATTAACGGGTAAATTATAGGTAGGGTTGAGGATGGTGTAGGGGGAGCTGTTTTTACTGTTATTAAAAACCTGGAATTCTGTATGGAATACCGAGTTTGCCAATGCTACTTGCTGTGCATTTAAAATAAGAGGGTTACGGCAGCATGAGATATAGACAAACTGATAATTAGCGGGGGGCAAAACTAGGGAACGTGTATAATAGCCGGACTCTGTTCTGTAAGGCGATATGGGTGCCATTATATTGGTCAAAGGAGAATCCATGGCAATGATCATTGTAGAGTCGTAAGTATACTCTGCTATTCCGGAATCAAAAGTGTAAATGTCCAGAAGTATATTTTGGGGTAATATGAATTCTACGGTGTCTCTGTATATCATTAATGTGAGGGTGTAGTTATAGCCGGAATCATTATGTACGGTAATATTACCACCCAGCACGTGAGCCAACTGGCATGCAGGTGGCGTGGTGTTTGTATTGGACAGAGTCTGTGCATGGAGCACAGTTGCGGCGCAGATTATATAAAGAAAAATGAAAATGATTTTGCGCATTATTGAATAAATCTAATTAAATGCAATTTACGATTTTTTCTTTGAAAGAGGTGTTAATATAAAGACGAATAGAAGAGCCTCTTGCCCAACTTTAATGTGAATTATATTAAAACAACAATGTAGCTATGTGTACTGAGAGCTGAAATAGGAGCAATAATGAAAGAGCCCCGGAATTATTTCCGGG
>CAIYVS010000450.1 GCA_903929655.1 uncultured Bacteroidota bacterium
ATGCAGGCTTTATGCCTTTTGCTTTTCCTTCGGCTTCACCTGCGCGTAGTTCCACTCTTCTTATTTTTCCGCTGATGGTCTTGGGCAGTTCGTTTACAAATTCTAATAGTCGTGGCATTTTATAAGGCGCCAGGTTTTTGCGTGCAAAATTAAAGAGGTCGTTTGCAAGTTCTACGTTTGCGGCATATTCCTTATTAAGCACAACAAAGGCTTTTACTTCAAATCCTTTAATGGCATGAGGACTGCCCACTACTGCCGATTCCTGCACAGCATCATGTTCCAGCAAAACACTCTCCACTTCAAAAGGCCCTACGCGGTAGTCGGATGATTTGATGACATCGTCATCTCTGCCCACAAACCATATATAGCCTTCTTCATCGCGATAGGCTTTATCTCCTGTGTAATATAAACCATGTTTAAAAACGTTTTGCTTTTTTTCGGGTTCGCCAAAATAGTCATGAAATATTCCGTTGGGTTTGCCTGTGTTCATTTTAACACAGATATTCCCTTCTTCTGCATCGCCCATAATATTCCCTTCTTCATCTGCAATCACTACATCATACAGGAAAAGCGCTTTACCCATTGATCCGAATTTCACCCTGCTGCCAGGCAGGTTGCCTACCATGCAACTGCTTTCTGTTTGTCCAAAACCATCGCGTATCAATATGCCTGTGCCGTTCTTCCATTGTTCTATTACTTCGGGGTTAAGCGGCTCGCCTGCTGCCACACATTCCCTGAAGCTGAATTTGTAGGCTTTCAGGTCTTCGAGAATGAGTAAACGCAAGACTGTGGGCGGTGCACAGAAAGTAGTGATCTTGTGTTTTTCTATTAAGGCAAGCGTTTCTTTTGCATTAAAGCGTGCGGTACTGTGATATGCAAATATGGCAGCGCCTATATTCCAGGGCGCAAAAAAACTGCTCCATGCAAATTTGGCCCAGCCGGGTTGTGATATATTGTAATGAATATCGTCTTTTTGTATGCCAGCCCAGGATGCTGTGGTAAGATGTCCCAGTGGGTAGCTAAGATGGGTATGGGTAACTACTTTGGGCATGCCTGTAGTGCCGGAAGTAAAGAAGAGGAATAAGGGATCATCAGCCATGGTATCTGCTGCTATGGCTTCGGCACTTTCCTTCTCAATATCTTCCCAGGAGTACCATCCTTCTCTTTTTCCTTCGGCTATGATCTTAACGTGCACATCGTTGCCTGATAGTTCTTCTGCCTCCTCAATTTTCGGGGCATTAGCTGCATCTGCTATTACTACCCTGGGCATGAGTTTGCCAAAACGATAAACAATATCATGTACGCCTAGAATGGTAGCTGCAGGTATGAGCCAGAAACCACCTTTTATGGTAGCTACCATAGTGAGCCAGGTAATATGTTGCAGTGCCAACTGTGTTAGCAGTACATCGTTTTGTGTTACTCCTTTATTTCGCAGGAAATTTAATAACTGGTTGGATAAATGGCTGATGTTTTTGAAAGAATATTTGTGTACATCTGCGCCGTTCGTCCATAACAAAGCGGTAGCATCGGGGGTATCTTTTACATGAATGCCTTCAAATATTTCTTTTGTCCAGTTAAATCGTTCGGGTTTCTGTATCTCCAGTTTGCTTAAAGCTTCAAAGTCTTTGTCTGCAATGAGTTGGCGTATTTCCCTGAATAATTTTTCCATATGCTAAAGTTAATAATTGGCTTTATTCTAATTTGTGATTATAGTCATAGATTTCGATGAGTTCTATAAAGTGTTTTAAAGAATATTTGTGGAATATATTGTTTGGTCATGTTCTGTCTTAATTTCGTAATAAAAATAAATATTACCAATTCAGCAATCCGTAATTTTCTCATTGTCGTAAATAAGGATAGCTTTAAATAATATATTTGCACAAATTGTGCATGAGGGGAACTGCCAAATGGGAAAGGCCGACGGGAATAATATGGAAGTATGCAATGAGACAATTTAATACTGGGCAGGATGGACGAATTGACGAGATTTATTGAATCAGGCATTATAGAAATGTATGTAATGAGCCAGCTTGGCCCCGAAGAAAAAGCGGAGGTGGAGCGTATGGCTGTGCTGTATTCTGAAGTTCGGCATGAGATTGAAGATATCAGTATAGCTTTAGAAGGTTTTGCAAAATTGCATGCAAAAGAGCCAGACCCTACCATCAGACCTTTTTTAATGGCATCTATAGATTATATGGAGCGATTGAAAAACGGGGAACCGCCATCTTTCCCGCCCATATTGCAGCAGAGCTCCAAAATAGCCGACTATTCGGAGTGGCTAAACCGGGAGGACATGCAGTCGAAAGAACCTTTAGAGGGAATACAAGTTAATATTATAGCATCTACACCGGCAGCTACCACTGCCATTGTCTGGCTGCAGCACGGTGCGCCGCCTGAAACGCATTCATCAGAATTGGAACAATTCCTTATTGTGGAAGGCACCTGCGATATTGTTATTGAAAAGGATGTTCACCAAATGAAAGCCGGAGATGTGCTAATTATCCCACTGCATCTCAGCCATTATGTAAGAGTCACATCTGCAGAACCCTGCAAAATTATCCTGCAAAGGGTGGCTGCTTAGTGCTTCACCGCCTAAACACCTTACCTTTGCCGCTCAAATTGATACATGCATTACGTTTCGGCTAAAGATATTAGTAAATCATACGGTATAAAACCACTATTTAACAATATATCCTTTCATATAAGCGAAGGGGATAAGATAGCGCTTGTGGCCAGGAATGGCAGCGGCAAATCAACACTTCTTAAAATACTGGCTGGTAAAGACCAGGTAGACGAAGGAGAAGTATGGGTAAACAAGGATGTAAGTGTTGCCTTATTTGAGCAGGAACCACAGTTTATGGAAGATAAGTCTGTGCTGGATAATATCTTTCATTATAAGCACCCGGTGGCCGAAGCTTTGCGTAATTACGAGTACCTGCTGGATACCCATTCTAAAGACCATGACGCAATAGCTCATGCGCTGGGACGTATTGATGAACTGGGTGCCTGGGATTTTGAAGCCAAGGTGAAACAGATACTGGGCAAGCTCAATATCCATAACCTGGACCAACAGGTCAGCACACTTTCAGGTGGACAACGCAAGCGGGTAGCATTGGCACAAACGCTTATTGATATTGGTTTTGAGCATAAACATGTTTTACTCATTATGGATGAACCTACCAACCACCTGGATGTAGAAATGGTGGAGTGGCTGGAGCATTACTTGGGACAGGAAAAAGTAACCCTGCTGATGGTTACCCACGACCGTTATTTCCTGGATGCGGTTTGCGATGAGGTATGGGAGCTTGACAGCTCCAACTTATATTTCTATAAAGGCAATTATGAAAATTACCTGGAAAAGAAAACTGCGCGCATAGAAAATACTTTATCGAGCATAGATAAGGCTAAAAACGAGTACAGAAAGGAACTGGAATGGATGCGGAAGCAGCCCAAGGCGCGCACCACGAAAGCCCAAAGCCGTATTGATGCATTTTACGAAGTGGAGGCAAGGGCCAAACAGAAAGTAGAGAATAACCAGGTGGAGCTACAAATGAAAATGAACCGCCTTGGGGGCAAAGTTGCAGAGCTGAAAAAAGTATATAAGAGCTTTGGTGATAAAGTGATCCTGAAGGGGTTTGATTATACTTTTAAAAAAGGAGAACGTATTGGTATCATAGGTAAGAATGGCGCTGGTAAATCTACTTTCCTGCAAATGCTCCAGGGATTGGAGCCTGCTGATAGTGGCAAGATCAATATTGGTGATACTGTTATTTTCGGCAATTTTGCTCAAGGGGGGCTTGTGATAAAAGAGGACATGCGCATAATTGAGTATGTAAAAGATATTGCAGAAAGCTTTCCTCTTGCAGCCGGTGGTTCTATCAGTGCATCGCAGTTCCTTACCCTTTTTCTTTTTCCGCCAGAGCAGCAATATACTTACCTCTCAAAGCTCAGTGGTGGAGAAAAAAAACGGTTACAATTACTTTCAATACTATTTCGTAATCCTAATTTCCTGATACTGGATGAGCCAACCAATGACCTGGACCTGCCAACGCTCGCGGTATTGGAAAATTTTCTTTCTGAATACCAGGGTTGTCTTCTTATCGTATCGCACGACAGGTATTTTATGGACAGGCTGGTAGATCATCTTTTTGTTTTTGAAGGGGATGGCATGGTGCGCGATTTTCCCGGCAATTATTCCCGTTATCGTACGGAGGAAAAAGCAAAAGAAAGATATGCTCCAAAAGAAACGGGGGATGCTAAGACTTATTCTCTCTTAAGTGGCAATGAGGAAGCCAACACAGTATCAAATACGACAACTAAGAAAAAATTCTCTTACAAAGAGAAGCGTGAGTTTGATGAACTGGAGAAGGAAATTGCTACACTGGATAAAGAAAAAACAAGCATAACAGAGCAGATGAGCACTGCTTCAGTTTCGTTTGATGAGCTCCAAAAACTAAGCAAGCGTATTACAGAAGTAACACGCTTGCTTGAAGAAAAAGAGTTAAGATGGCTTGAGCTCAGTGAATATATTGTTTGATCTTAGTTAGTAGTACTGCTGCTTTCGTCAGGAGCATCCTTCGCTTTCTCTATTTTATCCACTTCAAATATCAATGAGAAACGGACTGTATTGGAAAGCGGATTGCGTGTGATACCGGAACCTGAAGGTACAAGGTAAGAAGCGTTAAGCTGGAATACATTGTACTTCACACCGATGCCACAGGTTATGTATTGACGATCGCCATTAGTAGGGTCTTCATAAAAATAACCTGCACGTACAGCAAACTGTTGCTGATACCAATATTCAGCTCCCAGAGAGAAGTCGATCTGTTTCAGCTCGCCTGAAAAACCACCGGGTGCATCCTTAAAGGAGGAGAATATACCCGACACAACTGATACCTGTGAATCGGGTGAATTTAATGCAGGTACCAGTAACTTATTCATGTCAATTGTAAAAGTGATGGCATTATACTCATCAAACTGAGAAGTATAAGCGGCACCAATACCGAGATTCATGGGGATGAAATCTTTACGGCTGGAGTTATAAGATATTTTTGATCCTATATTGCTGGCCACAGCTCCGAAACTGAAAGTACGTTTACGGAAATCATCAATTTCTTTTGTCTTGGTATAATACATACCCAAGTCTGCGGCAAATGCATTTCCGGGTTTGTAATCAAGCCCCTGCGGGCTGATGCCGGATGCGATTGCAGAATGGATATACCTCATTGACAAACCTGAAGACAAATAGGGAGACAGGCGCTGGGAATAGCCGGCATCAAAAGAGTATTCGCGCGGGAGGCCTGTGCCAAGCGGTTCTGCATTTAGCCCGGTATACTGGATACTACCCAGGGAGAAGTATCTCATAGAGGCGCTGATCACTTTGTCTTTATTTTCACCAAATTTTGCATAGCCTGCAAGGTATGCTAGGAAGATATCAGGCACGAGGTCTTTCAGCCATGGCGTATAAGTGGCTGAAACGCCATAATTCTTAGTTGCAAAAGGCAACTTGGCTACATCCCAGTATTGCGCATTGGCATCGGGTGATAAAGCGATACCAGCGTCTCCCATGGCGCCAGATCTCGCATCGGGTGATATTCTTAAAAAAGGAACTGCAGTTGTTACAAAGTTTCCACTGGTACCGTTCAGGTTGGTACCACCACTCTGGGAATAGGATGTGATAAATCCGGTAAGCATCATTAAGCCGGTAAGAGCAAAGCGTTTTGCCATTATGTTATTATTATTTATTTTAAAGTTTTGCAAAAATATTCCTTTTTTATCAGTCTGCAATATTAAACATAAATCAAATTCAGTTCAGCATAATATCGGGACCATTATAATAACGCAGGAAAAAGTGTTTTCGTATTTGTGTATTGCATTCTCTTATTTATGGTCAGATAGCTGTCGTAAACGGGTGTTTTTTCTTTGTTTTTTTTATTCGTGAAATATACACCATAAATATATTCAAGAAGAATCCTGAAATTAGCTTTGGCCTTTAAAATGGCTCGATTTTTATGCAAAGAATCCGGTAAAAAACTTAGATTTATAGTGCCTTGCAGCTTATGGATAAGTTAATTTTTTAATGTTATTATTTGGGAAGATAAAAGAATATCGTAAAAGGCCAAAAAAAAAGAAAAAATAGTTTTTTTTAGCTCTCTTGCTTTCAAAACTTGACATTGTGAAAAGAATGCTCTAACATTGTAACGGTTTTAACATTTTCAAACCCATTTGTAGTAAATATTTTTCTCTGATTATGAAAAGAACACTCATTGGCGTGAGCTTGCTGTGCATAGGGTCAGCTGCTTTTTTGTCGGCTTGCTCTCCAAACACCAAAACAACCGGTAAATCGGACAAAACCGGGTGGGACTATAATGATCCACGCCTAGGTGGTTTTGATGTGCCGAACTACCCCGGACAAGCCACAGGCCCGGGCCTTACTTTTGTAGAAGGCGGTACATTTACTATGGGGCAGGTTGAAGAAGACCTCTCTGAAGAACGTAATAATATACCTCGTAAAGTATCTGTATCATCATTTTATATGGATGAAACAGAGGTTGCCAATGTTCATTACCGTGAATATACTTATTGGGTAGGCCGTTCATATGCCTCGGATTATCCTGAAATAGTTGCAAAATCTTTGCCGGATTCTACATGCTGGCGCCAGGCACTGTCATATAATGAACCAATGGTTCAGTATTATTTCCGTGCAGCTGCATTTAACTATTATCCTGTTGTTGGTGTAAACTGGTACCAGGCTAACGATTATTGCAAATGGCGCAGCGACCGTGTTAATGAGTATATTCTTATTAAGAACGGAATGTTAAAGAAAAATCCTAACCAGGTGAATGAAGATATCTTCTCTACAGAAACTTATGTAGCTGGTCAGTATGAAGGTTCTTCCGGAAAGAAAAGGAAAAAAGATCTTGATCCAAGTGGTTCCGGTAAACGTAATATCACTTATTCTGACGGATACTTGTTACCCAATTACCGCCTGCCTACAGAAGCTGAGTGGGAATATGCGGCTCTTGGCCTGATAGGTAATAATCCTGAACCAGAAACCAAACGCCGTCGTGGTGAAGAGGTTATCGTTGAGCGTAACATTTTCCCATGGGGTGCAAAAAATACTTCACGTTATGGCTTGCGTAACGAATACCAGGGTGAATTCCTCGGTAACTTTAAACGCGGTGCCGGTGATAACATGGGTGTTGCAGGTGGCCTGAATGATAATGCTGATATTCCTGCTCCGGTATATTCTTACCAGCCAAATGCATGGGGCTTGTATAACATGGCAGGTAACGTGAGTGAGTGGGTTCTTGATACTTATCGTCCTACTTCACACCAGGATGTTAATGATTTCCGCCCTTTCCGTGGTAATGTTTATGATGAATACAGGCGCGTAACTGAAGATAATTCATTGGAAGAAAAAGACAGCCTAGGCCACCTGACTAAAAAAGTTGAGTCTAACGACGAAATGCAGAACAATGGCCGTTTTGAAGGCAGGACTGCTGATCTGAGGAATTTTGATGATGGTGACAGTACTTCTAACTTTACTTACAATTTCGGTAATACTACGCTGATCAATGATGATTCAAAAGTAATCAAAGGTGCATCATGGGCTGACCGCGCTTATTGGATGTCTCCAGGTACACGCCGTTACATGCAGGCCAGCTTAGGTAGTTCTACAGTAGGTTTCCGTTGTGTAATGGATCGCCTCGGTTCACCTAACGGTTCTAACAAAGAAGGTGGTGGTAACCATTTTGGTAAAGACAAGAAAATCAGAAATTAATTATTACATTTTTTATAATCAGCCCCCTTCCGAAATGAAGGGGGTTTTTTATTTTTACACTTTAAAATAAAAGCAACAAATTTTGGACATACCTGCACTATATCACTTATTCCTGGAGCATCCATCTGTGCAAACAGACACGAGGAAACTCAGGCAAGGCGACCTGTTTTTTGCATTGAGGGGACCCAGTTTTAACGGCAATGAATTTGCCAAACAGGCACTGGATGCAGGGGCATCTTATGTGGTGATTGATGAACCCGGATATGCGGTGAATGAACAATGCATACTGGTGCATGATGTGCTGCTTACCTTGCAACAGCTGGCAAAATACCACAGAGAGCAATTTGATATTCCTTTCATTGCTATAACAGGATCTAACGGAAAAACAACTACAAAGGAGTTGATTACAACTGTATTGAAAAAGCGGTTTACAGTATATGCCACTGAGGGCAACCTGAATAACCATATTGGTGTGCCGCTTACTTTGCTTAAGATCAAAAAGGATGCGGGCATTGCGGTAATAGAGATGGGTGCCAATCACCTGAAGGAGATCGAGTCTTATTGCAGCATTGCTTTGCCTGGCTATGGTATCATTACCAATTGCGGGAAGGCCCATATAGAGGGTTTTGGAAGTATAGAGGGTGTAAGGAAAGGGAAGGGCGAACTGTATGATTTTTTGAGGGAGCATGATGGCTGTATTTTTCGTAATGCAGACCTTGATTACCTTGTGGATATGGCAAAGGGTATTGGTAGGCAGATAAGCTATGGCAGTGCCGAGAGCGGAGCCACGTATAGAGGTAGGGTGATGCCGAATGATGTTTTTCTTAAAATAGCCGCGTTGGGTGATTCGGGGGAAACGGTGCTTGATGCCCAATTGGTAGGTGCCTATAATTTTCCGAATGTGATGGCGGCAGTGGCTGTGGGCCTGTATTTTGAGGTGCCTATGGATGATATTAAACAGGCTATTGCAGCATATAATCCTGATAACAGCCGCTCGCAGTTGATGCAAAGAGGCAGTAATAAGATCATACTGGATGCTTATAATGCCAACCCTGCCAGCATGAATGCTGCTATCAGCAATTTTGCTTCTCTGGAGCTGCCTGGGAAAACTTTGTGGATAGGGGCTATGAAGGAGATGGGGAAGGATGAAGAAAGAGAACACAGGGAATTGCTTGAGCTAATAGGAAAATATGCATGGGACGATGTGATACTGGTGGGCAAGGAGTTTAAGGGTTTAGAGGGTACATACAGGTGGTTTGAGAACTCTGCCGATGCTGCAGACTATGTGAGGCTGCATGCGCCTGTAAACAGCTCTATTCTTATAAAAGGATCGAGGGGGAGCAGGATGGAGCTGATGCTTGCTGCTTTGGAGGTTTAAAAAGTTGTTGTCAAACGGTCAAACCCACCTATTTGTTAAGCGCTTCGTCTATTTTATTGGATAGTTTGGAAAATTCTTCTTTCAGGGCGGGGTGGTTGAGTGCGTCTATGGCTCCGTCGGCGGCGTAGGAGAGGAGGCACATGGCTACAAAATCCTGGTCATCTTTGCCTGCATAGCTGGAGCGGAGTTGTGATATCTGGTCATCGGCCTGCTTGATGGCTTTGCGAACTGCTTCTTCCTCTTCGGGCTTTATCTTGATGCGGTAGGAGCGATTGGCAAGCCATACATTGATGCTTAATAGATTGTCCGACATCAGTTATTATTTAGGGGGTTATCTAATACCTGCGGTGGGGCATCGTGGGTGTCATGGATGTTTCGGGAAGCGTGTTTGTGTATGAGGCGTTTCTGAAAGAAAACGAGTGTGAGGACGCCTATGGAAATAGAAGCATCGGCAATATTGAAAACGGGCTCAAAAAAAACGAAATCTGAACCGCCTACAAAGGGCACCCACCTGGGCATGGGTAAGTTGATGATAGGGAAGTAGAGCATATCTACCACGCGGCCGTGCAGAAAAGGGGCGTAGCCTTTGCCAAATTGTGCAGTCCTGGCTATATGGAATGAGCTGTCTGTAAATATCATGCCATAGAACATACTGTCCAGGAGGTTGCCGAGTGCGCCGGCAAGTATCAGGGAGCCACAGATAACCGCTCCTTTGGTATATCCTTTTTTAATGATGGCTTTAAGCAGGTAAAAACCAAATATAACAGCGGCGAGGCGGAAGAGTGTGAGGATAAGTTTGCCTGTGGCTGCGTCGTTTATCCTCATGCCGAAGGCCATGCCTTCGTTTTCGATGAAATGGAGGCGAAACCAATGACCGATAACAAATATTTCCTGTCCATAATAGAAGTGGGTTTTGATATAAAATTTAAGAAGCTGGTCGAAAATGATAACAGCAAAGACAATCAATATGGCATGACGGTATTTCAATCTGTGTATTATTTATGTGGTTAATTCTAAAACTGTTAAAATGGTAAAAGGTAAAAAAGCCATATCGTTTTTAATTGACCAGCGGGCATTCTGCTGATTGCAGCACTGCGTGTGTGGTATTATCTGTTACAAAAGCAATGACCCTGCAATGCTGCGGTACGTGTACATTATTATTGAAGTTGGGAGCACCCTGGTTAACTTTGTAAAAGTAGGTGCGTATGTTAACGGTGCCAGCAGTGATGCTGCTATGGCTTGCAAGCAGCGGATCGCCTGATGTGGGGTTGCCGCTTGTAACCATATCTCTGAACACATTATTGAAAACATAGTTTGGAATCGAGATGCCAACGCTGTCCTGCGCGTCAACCAGGCTATCTTCTACAATAGCTATAGATAAATTCTGGCCGGGGCTGACAGTTGAGACGTATTTGATGGTAGCGGCGATGGTGGCGGCTGTGTCTGTGGCGGGATTATAGCTGCTGCTAACTGTGAGGTTTACAGGACTGCTCTGGTCTGTACTCCTGGCGCCAATAGCCGCACCCCATAAATTGCGGTCTAATAAAAGGCCGCCTGAATACAGGACACGGTCGACACCGGCGCTTGGCATAAAGTTGAGGCCGCCAAAAACATTAATTTCAAGAGCGTAGCCAATCTTGGTCCTGAAATCATATTGGGCACCCGGTTGCGGGAATGCCTGTGCAAAGAGTGTATCGTGTGGATGTATACCTAATATATGCAGGGTGTTGCCATATTGTAATTTAAGAGCGGCAAGGGCCGCATGGCCGGCAGGGCAGTTAGGGCAACTGGCGCCTGTAAACTCTTCTACCAATATATTGTGCACCTGGGCAGCATCAACGCTTCCCTGGTAAACGCTATCGGCGGAAGGTGGACTGATTGTAAGGCTGACAAGCGCATGGTTTTCTTTGCAGGAAGCAAACAATAATACACAGGCAAATAAACTTAAAAAGCGTTTTCTCATGAAGAAACAATTAATGGGGACGAATTTACCACGATTATCGCAAAAACAGTGAAAATTTATACACTTAATATAGTGTTTTTATTAATAAAGTATGAGATTGCCATTCTGCTTCGTCTCAAATATCAGGCAAGCAAAAATCAATTAACTTTGGACGATGGAAGAAAGTAAACGACAAAAACAGGTAGGAAAACTGTTGTTGGAAGAAATGAGTGATATTTTTCAGCGTGAAGGGATCAATGTCATCCATGGAGGCATGGTTTCCATATCGAAAGTGATAGTTACACCCGATTTGCTGGAAGCCAGGGTGTACCTGAGTTTTTTCCAGATAAAGGATGCAGCACAATTGCTGCATGAAATAAAAGAACGTACCGGGGAATGGCGTAAGTTGCTGGGCCAAAGGGTAAAGAACCAGCTGCGCCGGGTGCCTGAGCTGCAGTTCTATAATGATGAGACTCTGGACCATGTGTTTAAGATGGAGGAATTGTTTAAGAAGATAAATGAAGAGCGGACGGGTAATGATAGCTCAATGGCTCAATAACTTAATTGAGCAATCGGGTAATTGAGAATTAACTCCATATAATAAATGAACCGTACACTTAGCTGGCAGCTGGCAAAAAGGTATTTCAGGGGCAAGCGCTCTGCCAATGCTGTGCCTGTACTATCCAGGATAAGTATGGTTGCTATAGCGGTTGGCAGTGGTGCACTGATCATTTTGTTTTCTGTATTTAATGGTTTTGAGTTCCTGGTAAAGGACCTTTATAAAGCGTTTTACCCAGAGGTAAAGATCAGTGCGGCAAAAGGCAAATTTTTTTCTTTGCCGGAGGATAAATGGAAAGCTGTTAAACAATTGGATGGGGTGCAACAAATGGCCGGGACCATAGAAGACAATGTACTGGCAAATAGTGAGGACGAGCAGATAGTGGCCACACTGAAAGGTATAGACAATAATTATTTTAAGGTAAGTGACGTAAAGCAATATATTATAGATGGGCGCGATTCTGTGTCCAGCTATCCTTCTGCTACAGCTATTTTAGGGATGAGGCTTGCCAACCAGATGGGGGCCGATGTGAATAATGCATTTAGCTATATAATGCTGTATTACCCCAATACCAGCATGTCCAACCCTTCATTAGATCCTGCCTCTGCGTTCCAGTCCTTGAAACTAAAACCTGACGGGCAATTCCGCATACAGGATGATTTTGACAGTAAATACATTTTGGCGCCTTTGTCGCTTGTTCAGACCCTGTTCAGGGAAGAAGGAAAATTGTCTTCGGTAGAGTTGAAATTAAAACATGGTTTTTCGGCTGATGATGTAAAAGAAAAAATTGCTACTTTATTAGGTCCTGCTTACCGTGTTGAGACACGATATGAACAGAACAAGACATTATATATGGTGATGCGCACCGAGAAATGGGCAGTGTATGCCATATTATCGCTGGTGCTGCTGATAGCCTCGTTTAATATGATAGGGGCTTTGTCATTACTGGTGCTTGAAAAACGAAAGGATATAGCAATACTAAAAATTATGGGTGCCGAACCGGCGACCATCAGGCGCATATTTATTTTAGAAGGACTCTTGTGGTCTTTAAGCGGCGGAGGTATCGGCATCATACTGGGCTTTCTTATTTGCCTGGGACAGCAATATTTTCATTGGGTAAAACTGCAGGGCTCTTTTATTATAGACGCATACCCTGTTAGAATGCAATGGCAGGATTTTGCATTGGTCTTATTTACTATTATGTTGGTGGGCCTGCTGGCTGCATGGGGGCCTGCTTTCCGGGCTACAAAAACCGAAGACCCCAGCCTGAAGAGCGCATAGGCCTGGCGACACCACACTACATTAAATTCTTGCCTCAGATTTATCACAACAATTTATGTATCAATTATTTATGCGGAAGTGATGCTACATCATTTTTAGCCTGCC
>CAIYVS010000451.1 GCA_903929655.1 uncultured Bacteroidota bacterium
ACCTTCCATTTTCCGCAGGAAGGATTTGATGTAGAAGAAAATGACCTTTTTTTTAATGGGGTCGATATGAAAAAACTAATTGATAAATATGGTACACCATTTAAGCTGACTTTTCTGCCAAAGATCGGGATGCAGATAAATAAGGCCAAAAAGATGTTTAATGATGCGATTAAAAAGCATCGTTACGATGGCCAGTATTTTTATTGTTATTGCACCAAGAGTTCTCATTTTTCTTTTATAGTGGAGGAGACATTAAAACATAATGTGCACCTGGAAACCTCTTTTGCTTATGATCTTGAGATCATAAAGCAACTATATAAGAAACGTAAGATAACTAAAGAAACGATCATTGTCTGCAATGGCTTTAAAACGAAAGCCTATACCCGCAGCATATCCAGGCTGATTAATGAGGGTTTCAAGAATGTGATACCTATACTGGATAATAAGAATGAATTTGATGATTATAAACGATTGATACGGAGCAAAGATCCGGTGAATATAGGTATACGTATTGCGAGTGAAGAGGAGCCCACTTTTTATTTTTATACCTCCCGTCTCGGTATTCGCAGCAGGGATGTGCTGGAGTTTTACGTTGACAAAATAAAAGGTAATGAGAAGTTCAGGTTGAAGATGCTGCACTTCTTTATGAATAAAGGCATAAAGGATGATGTATATTACTGGAGTGAATTGAACAAAGTGCTGAACCTGTATTGCCAGTTGAAAAAAGTATGTCTCGAACTGGAAGGATTGAATATTGGCGGTGGCTTACCAATAAAACACTCTCTTGGTTTTGATTATGATTACAATTACATGGTGAATGAGATCATCTCGACCATCAAAAATGTATGTAAAAAGAACAAGGTGGATGTGCCTGATATTTATACCGAATTTGGTTCATTTACAGTAGGTGAAGCAGGCGCTGTTGTTTATAGTGTGCTGGATGAGAAGATGCAGAACGACCGTGAGATATGGTATATGATAGATAGCTCATTCATTACTACCTTACCTGATACCTGGGGCATTGGTGAGAAATTCCTGATGTTACCGATCAATAAATGGGATAAAGAATACCAGGAGGTGCACCTTGGAGGGCTTACCTGCGACAGTCATGATTTTTATACATCCGAGGAACATATTAATGCGGTGTTCCTGCCTAAGCTGGATAAAGAGAAAGGGGCAGAACCTTTGTATATTGGCTTTTTTCATACAGGGGCTTACCAGGACCAGCTTGCAGGTTATGGTGGCATCAAACATTGCATGATACCATCTCCCAAACATGTGGTTATAGAAAAAAACAAGGATGGCAAATTGGAAGACTGGCTGTATGCAAAAGAGCAAACTTCCTTAAGTATGCTGAAGATATTGGGCTATGTGAGGTAGCTTGATAAGTTGATTGGATAATATTTAGTAGGTTAAATTGTTTGGGGCAGGGTGCAAACCTTGCCCTTTTTTCTTTGGTACAAATCAATAATTTCTCAAGATATTTTTGGCAAATCTTACCAAAAACAGGTTTGTCTTGTTTGCTTTATGCAATTTCCAGGATATGTATCCACATTAAATGTTCGTTTCTATAAATGCTGCAAATGTGTTGTAAATCAGAGAGCTAATCAATTATGATGCGTTAAGAAGGGAATGGATATTTGTGTCATAAATAATTCACTTTTAAAAATGAATATTATGCAACACAAACTAATTCTTGTCACATTCCTTCTAACTATTGGCGTTCTTTCTTCACAAAATACATTCGCTGCATTTGTGATAAAATGCGATAGAGATACTGTAGTTGTTCAAAAAGATGTTACTGAACAGACTGAAAAGACAAAAAATGATACGTATTATGTAAAAGACTATAAGCAAAGGAAAGGCGGAGCCTTAGGTATTTTAGCAATTGTATTTGCAGCTACTTTACTTGGCCCTTTGGCAATCATTTTTGGTGCTATTGGTGTACGACATAATTGCCACTATAAGACACTTGCGAGGATAGGGTTTTGGGTGGGAATATTTGAAACTGTATTGTTCACAATATTGTTTATATGGATACTCTCAACTCCATTTATGCTTGATATTCAATTTCGCGGCCCTCTAATGTCGGGCTTAGTATAGTCCATAATACATTACTTATTATGTCCTTTGTTGAAGCGTGGCTTTTTTTGATTGGCCTATTTTATCGAGTAAGATATTGAAAAAGCGGTTTCGTTCTTTTTCACTTACGGAACTGATAAGCAGTGATTTCTTCATGGTATTTTCTAATTGTTTCAGCGTATAATCATAGAATTTTTTGTCGCTGGTGCGCATATAGTTCAGCACTCCGTGATTGATAACAACAGTTTGCATATTATCGGCCTCAAGAATGATGGAATTGTGACCCAGGAAAACCTCGTTATAGTATAGTTTGTAATTATCTGGCTTGCCTGTAGGCTTAGCACCCATCAGGAATTTTTCTCCATATTCTGCCTGTTCTTTAATATGTTCCACCACTTTTTCCAATTGCTCATATAATAAGGCAATCGTTTCTCTTTTGAGGATAATGCCGCTTTCGGTATAATATTCTATTTGCCTGATAGTGGTGCTGATAGATTCCACTACCCAAATTTCGGTTGATGGTATCTGGCAATAATTTTTAATGATCTCTGATCCTGTTTTTTGTAAGAAGGGTTCCAGTTCATTGTCCTCAAATTTCATTTTGGCATACTCGGGGTAGGAGAGTACCGTTTTCATCCAGAAGAAAAACTTAAATGAAGCCAGTTCGGGGAAAAAGAAATGATAGAATATGGGCATATCCTTAGCTTCATATATCATCATTTTTCTGCCTGCACTATTTATTGTTTTCAGGATGTTGAGCATATCCTGCAGGTATTTTTCAAAATCAAAATTGCCTGCTTCTACATTATTACCATGAAATACAATGCTGTTAGAATTGATATTCATGATCTGGTCTATGGATACGTGGTAATGATTGCAAAGTTTCTGTATCTCCTCCAGTGTGATCGCTTTTTCACCGCGTATGCGTCGGTATGCGCTGTCGTTGCTGATATTGAGCAGATCGGCTACTTCGTCCACAAAAGAGCGGTTTGCAGGGAGCAGGGATTTAATGTGTTTAAAAAATAATTGCTGCAGGTCGTTGGATTCCATTTACATGAAACATTTTTTGGCAAGGATCAATAATCAGCAAAACATTCTTTTGCATTTTCTGCCAATAAAACAAAAATACGCTAATGTTTCAGCAAATACAAGCATATGGGTTTTATAAAGTAAGGCGGTAAAGGGTATTCCGCAATTATCAGCAAGTGCCTCCCTTTATCTCAATTATTAAAGCCCCCGATTGCGGGGGACATTTACATCACAAACGAATAATTATGAAAAACGATACAACTACAATATTTAGCCGCAATATAGGCCTTATATCAGAAAAGGGACAGGAATTGCTGGCCGACACATGCATCGCAATTGCCGGGGTTGGAGGAGATGGTGGATTACTGGCAGAACGCTTGGTGCGTTTCGGTATTGGCAAATTGATACTGGCTGACCCCGATACTTTCGAGACCACTAATCTTAACCGTCAATTTGCTTCAAATAAAAATAGCCTTGGAAAAAACAAAGCTGTTGCCGTAGCAATGGAATTACTACTGATAAATCCCAACCTGAAGATCAGTGTGTATTCTGAAGGTATAACAAAAGAGAATGTAAAGGAAATAGTGAAGGCAGCAGATATAGTGGTGGATGAATTGGAATATAGTTTGCCCGAATTATCTGTAATGCTACACAGGGAAGCCAGGAAAAATAATAAGCATGTTTTCATGGGGGCTAATATAGGCTGGGGTGCAAGTACTTTTTGTTTTGCTCCCGGTGGAAAAACTTTTGAGGAGCATTTCGGGTATAATGAAAAGACCAAAACCATTGACCCGCTGGCATATTTGAAAGGGCTCCCTTCCTATTTTGAAACTGAGGTAATTGAAAATGTTCTTGCAGGCAAGGCCCCCATGCCTGCCGTTGCGTCATCCGTTAGCCTGGTTGCGTCTGTTATTGCTAACGAAATTATATTCTTTATAGTGGGAATCCGAGAGCCACTTACCATGCCGCAATTTCTTTTTATCGACTTATTTGATCTTTCAATTAATAAAAGTTAAAACCAAAACGTATGAATCACAAAACTTATATTGACCATAATTCAGTTAGCTATGTAGTCGCCAATACCGGCCAGCTGATTTATCTGGCCAAGCGCTTATGTCACGACGTATACCTGAGGTCAGGATACATCAGCGAAGCAATGCCTGATGGTATCATACCATTCCAGTATGATTCGTCTGCCGTTTATATTGTTGCACTAAATGCTGGCAATGATGTGGTAGGTACTGTTCGCTTGGCAATGGCTTGTCCTTCCCACATTTTCGAGGTATGGCAGGGTAAATTGTACGAGTCTTACAATTGGCTTGTCGGCAATGCAACTACTGCAAAATCATTCGAAATGGGAGCGCTTGCAGTAAGGCCCGACTTTTCTTACACGGGAGTATCATTCGGACTATACAAAGCAGCCTACGATTACAGCCTGGAACAAGGTTTGGACTATGCTATTATCGGTATGGATCAGCGGGCCTTAGGTTCACTGATCAAATACGGTTGGAATTTTATTCAGATCGGGGAGCCTATAGACTATTTTGGTTCTGTCTCAGTTCCTGCAATACTGCCCGTACAAAAACAATTCACTTTTTCTTACCCTCCAGCATCAGTTAATAAAAATCAAATTACTGTTTAAATCTTAAAGATATATTTTATGAACATAGTAGAAATTAAAGAAAACGAAATCAACAAAGCCGCTAATGTGCTGGCGCTGGCTTTCGAAAATGACCCGATCTTCAATTATATATTCAAAACCCCCGAACTGTACCATAAAGCAGCCCCCTGGTTATTCTCCACTTGGGTGAGATGGGCAGTGATTTATGGCAAAGCCTGGATGACAGAAGATGGGAAAGGAGTAGTGTTAATGCGTTCCCTGGAAAATCCACATATGAGTTTCTTAAGTATGGTAAGGGCAGGAATGCTGCCAACACCATTTAAACTAGGCTGGGGAGCCTTTAAGCGTTTTTATTTTGAAATAGTGGAGACACTCGACAGAAAACATGCCGAGATAATGGGAAAGACCCTCCATTGGTATGGATGGATGATAGGTGTGCGACCGGATTCAAGAGGCACAGGCCGCTTTCTTATGAACTACTGCTTTAAAATGGCAGACCAGGCTGGCTTGCCTATTTTTCTTGAAACGGCTACAGAGCATAATGTATCTCTTTATAACCATAAAGAATTTGAGATGAAAGAAAAGATAAGTGTCGGCAAAGCCGATTTT
Source organism: uncultured Bacteroidota bacterium (assembly GCA_903929655.1). Classification (GTDB taxonomy): domain Bacteria; phylum Bacteroidota; class Bacteroidia; order Chitinophagales; family Chitinophagaceae; genus JABDGU01. Next base: position 5,342 of record CAIYVS010000451.1, read on the forward strand.
TCATTGTATTTCATGGTAAGACAAGCACAAACATTAAATAACTAGAAAAATGCAAAGAAGAGATTTTATTAGCGGTGCAGGCCTTCTTTCAGTAGCAATGCTTTTTCCTTTTGGCAAATTATTCGGGAAGAACAGCCTTGACAATACTTCCACTAAAATATGGCTAAAATTACTGGAGTATGCGAAATGGTCGCCTTCTCCTCACAATGTTCAGCCTTGGAAACTAAAGATTATTTCTGCAACAGAGGCTCATTTGTATTATGATCCTAAAAGAGTTCCTTTTGTAGTTGATCCAAGTACCGGATTTACGATTGCCACCATGGGCATGTTTATAGAATGTATGAATATCGCTGCAGCCAACGAGGGTTTTAAGGTAGTAGCAGAACACGAGCCTGAAACAAGAATGAACAATACTACCGA
>CAIYVS010000452.1 GCA_903929655.1 uncultured Bacteroidota bacterium
AACCCCGATCACCGGGTATGCCTGCTCTAACTTATATTGCTGCCTTAATGATAAAATTCTTGTCTTATCAATATGCTCAAATTCGTCCAACAGAAAACCATGCGGAATATAGCTAATCTTTTTCTCAGGCACCTTTTCCCACTCTATTAGTATCTTTTTTACTTCTCCAGATATAGCGATAATATGGGTAGATAATTTATTGATCCATTTGTCCCAGGATACACCTTTACTAAAATATACATGATGCAATGAGGAATGGTGGCGTGTATGAATTCTTACAGCAATGCCGGCACTTTTGGCAGCAGGCAGTGCTAATATGCAGGCTTCACGCAAATGGCAATGAATGATATCAGGCTTGTTTTTTTTAAAATAAGTATATAGTTTAAACCATGCCGGTATCCAGCTTTTTTTACCTGAGCAGTAAATACGGACAACATCAACTTTTTTTTCTTTTAAATGTTGCTCCAGTACAGAGTCTTCAGTATTGAGTAAAATAAAACTCAAATCAAATCTGTCTTTATCAAGATAAGCAGCTATCCACTCAAAAGCCAAAGCTCTCTTTATGTCAGAGATGATGTATGTTACTTTCTTTTTCAAGTGTTTTGCTCCTGGCGCTTGCTGTTTTTATAAATATAATTAATTGTTCACTGATATTTCTCAAAGCTTCACTTTCCCTGGAAAAAACATGCCGTTAGCCGTAATAATATAATCATACACTTGGTACCTTAATGAAACCGGCAACCATTTTAGTTTATTGCTGTCAATTGCATCTATCCAGGATTTGTTGCAAAACAATTTAAATAAACTTGCTTTCAGTCCTGATGGCTGGTATTTTTCTCTAAGAAAACCTTCCTGCAACCATTCCGGGTGAAATAACCTGAGTTTTGCATTCGCTTCATGATACTGTCTCTGGCGTTTTATATATACAGGTGTGGTAATAACGTCGTCGTGCCATGCAAAAGCATTATATCTGTAATATAGAGGAATATTCATCTTAAATGCCCTCACAGCAAAATCATAATCTTCTGCATCAGTCAGGCGCTCGTCAAATCCTCCGAGATTATTAAATATGGTTTTAGGTATGGAGAAATTAGCTGTGGTCATAAATACTTGTTTTTTTGACAAGGATTTTGATCCATCGCTCTTAAACTGAGTAAGCCATTTGGCAGATAAGAAAGACTTGTACCTGAATAATTCGGACGATTCACCTGTGACTTCTTCACTTAGGCCACCGGTTACAACGCTGCCTGGGTGTTCACTATGGTGTCGCATATGTTCTTCCAGGCAATCAGGTAAAGGCCGCATATCATCGTCAAAAAAAATAAGAAGCTCATTCTTTGCATGTAAAGCCCCAAGGTTTCTGGTAGCTGACCGCCCTTTATTTTCCTGATGTATGAATTGAATACTTAAATTCCATTTGGTATTTTTAACAACAGCGGCAGTGTTGTCGGTAGAACCGTCTGATACGATCACAACTTCAAAATCACTGATAGTTTGTTTTTCCAATGCAGCAAGTAAGTTGGGCAATTTTTTCTCACCATTATAAGTAGGAATAATTACCGAAATAGGATGCATTGTTTCGTTACAATTAGCTATGAATTATTAATTAACGTCTTTTTTTATAGTTTCATACCAAAGCGCATATCCATTTTCATTCAGGTGCACACCGTCGGTGGTATATTTTATGGGCAGGCTGCCATTGTCTGCGAATTGTGCGTAAAGATCAATGAAATGGTATTTGAACTTCAAACTTAGTTCTTGTATTTGCGGGTTTATTTTTTTTACAAGTGCATTGATAATGTCAGCCTCATTTGCATTATAAGCTTTATTGACGGGCAATATATTTTGTATAAATACTTCTGTTTTGGGTGATGCGATTTGAATAGTACTTAATATTCGTTTGTAATTGTCCATCAGGTCAGTTTCCATTTTAGTCTTATTACTAAGGCCATATTTAATATCATTTATGCCGATTTCAATAAATACTTTACGGGGATGATATCTTATTACATCAGGCAGCAGGTCCAGAACTTCCCCGGTAACATATCCGCTTACACCCCTGTTTTTAACATGAATATCCTGGAAATAATCTGTAACAGGAAAACCTTCAGTAAGGCTATTACCTAAGAAAACAATATCAGTTGAGTCCATTTTTAATTGCTTGTACACGGCAGCCCTGGAATGTTTTGTACTATCAAAATCAGCACGCAATTTGGCATCCCTTTGGTTTCTGGCCAAAAGGTCCTCTCTGAATACTTTTGATTTACGATAAAAGTTTACATTATAGACCAGTGAGATCATTAATAATGTTGAAAGTATTGCTGTAATGTACTTCATGCCTGCTATAAGCTATATAATTAAGGCTACAATAATAACTCAAACACTATGATTAATACTAATGGTTGATCTGATTAACCAAGTGTTAATAAAAAGTGTTTTATTCCTTAAAATATCTCTAGTATGTAATATTGTCCTTAAAAGTATAATAATCTGCTTAGCT
>CAIYVS010000453.1 GCA_903929655.1 uncultured Bacteroidota bacterium
AAAAATAAAACTTTCTCCCAAATTAACTCTGGTGTGTAATCAATATTTTCTAAAGTGAATATTAACTCATCTGGTAGAACTTGAAAAACAATTTGTGGCAGCCCTCTAAAAATACTTTCTTTTTTTTCAGGAAGAATCTCTCCATCCTTAAGAGAGTAATTATTAGTGATCCAACTTAAAAAATAGTAATGTGCAAAACCTTCATTATACTTATTTAAGTTGATTAATTTGTCATATAGATTTGCAAATGAACTTGAAGCCCCATAAGTAAAATTGTTATGTTGAAGAGTAATTGGATTAATTAGAAAGGTATTAGACCTTAATAAATCAGAAATAGGAAAAACGTACTTGACCTCGGCATTGGTAAATCCCATATATTGATAAACGTATCCATCATTGTATTTTTCATTTGAAATATTTCCCCCTTTTTCAAGGTTTTTACTATAATCATGAATCTCACATTGGATTTTTATACAATCTAATTTATCGTTTGTATTATTATATTGCTCAATAAATTCTTTTTTCCATTTTACTCAAAACTCTTTTATATAATCTTTTGAAGTTTTAGTTTCGTAATATTCAAATACACAATTATAGAGTTCATTTGAGGTATATTCAGCTTTTGTCAGTGTGCCCCAAAAATCCTCAGGTAATTTGTTTTTAAAATCAGTTATTATAAAATCCCGACTTAAACGGTATTCCTTTGATTTGCTTGTTTCATTTTCTGAATCTCTTTTAGGAAAAGCCATATCTCAGCAGTATTGAGCCCTACTAAAATACAAAATCTAAATAGTAAGTCCATAAATTCCCTGCCGACAATATGACAAGATATCCACAATTTCCACCCTTTGGCATATTTATTGCGCCATATAATTACACCTTTTGCCACTGTTTATTTGGCAGAAAGTATGTCAACAGAAGTTCTTTGAAATATTGTTATAATGCTTCCAGATTACCGTGCCAAACTTTGTGGCGGCGATTTCCACTATCCACAATTTGTCCAAATTATTATTTTATGGGAAAATGAGCAAAATATTCTGCCAGGCCCTGTCTGTAAGGCATTTCATGGATTTCCATTTAGGAAAAGGATGAGAAAATAGGAGAAAATATGGGAAAAAACGGGAAATTAGAATGTGCATAAGTTTTATTCAGGGATTGATGCAATGTCACGCTGATCTTAACGCCTGATAAGTTTTCCTTCAGCTGCGTCATTTTTATTCTCAGCTCCGTAATATTCATAAAGCGCGTCGTTATAATTTTTTGCTTTGGGGCGGTATTCCATATCAAATTTTTTGGAATAGAATTCATAATCGTGGTTCAGGTAGCGGTAGAATAATGAGCGGAAATTGTGAATGATGTAATAATAGTCCCTTTGCTCATACTTATAGTTAAGGAAAATTAATCCCCTGCCCATTACATTGCCCGAGCCGTATTTGTATCCTGCGCCGGGCATTACATATAATTCTGTGTTTTCATTTTCCGGGTAGCCATAATAAACTATAAAATAATCCGTATCTCCGGGACTGATAACAATATTTTTAGCAGTTATACCATCGGCATTAAATAATACCCCATTAAATTTCTGCTCTTTGATCAATTGCGCATTGGTGTCAATATAATAATAAACAGGGCAGAACGAAAAATGATCTCTGAAATCATGGATCATTGCAGATCTTATTTTTGCAGCCTCGTTTCTAACCCGTTCAGCATCTGTATTGTCATAATGACTTTCAAAGTATTTAATTCTGCTCTGTTCAGATCGTAATTGTACTAAAAGGGCCTTAGGCGGGAATTCTAATTTTCGCCTGTGTACACCATTACCGGTAGTTATCTCACCCGACCGGGTAGTGTCTTGTGCAAAACTACTTAGAACAAATAGGGTAGAAAGAAGATAAATAATTACGGGTTTCATTTTAATAAGTTGTTTCGGAGTTTGGTAATATCCTTGTTTTACTTTTTGACTGCTTATAAAGACGAATGAAATAATTGTCAGCACTGTCCGCCCATGTTGATAATTCATGAACGTTTCGCAGGTTATCAATCTCCTCATAATCCTTATTAAGAATAACAAAATTTTTATGTTTAGGCGTATGCAATCCGAGTGATGTTGGATCAGCATAACAAACAATAAAATAGATAGAATCATTTTGATTAATGACAATATTATTTGCTGGTTTCAGCGAAGAATCTAACAGTGCTTTATTAAATTGTTTTTCTTTTATGAAATGTGCATTTGTATCAATGTAAAAATAAACGGGGCATGGGAATGAATATGCGCTAAAGTTTTTCCTGAGCATATCAATTACCTTATGTGCTTCTTTCCTTACTTTACTGGCTTCTTCCGGTTTATTTAATCCATCATAATAGGCTATCTTTCTTTGTTCAGATGCCAATTGCACCAGTAATGCCCTGGGCGGTGGACATGAGTAACAATCGATTTCATGAAATACTGAAAACAGCAGAATAAATAGGAATAAAAAAATGATAGGTAATTTCATTTTCTGTTTTACTGATTCATGTCATCATTCAAAAAGACCGCCAGGTACGGCGCCACAATTATTTTTTCTTTTCAGGCACTAAACCTCTGTTCTCCAGCATAGGTTCTATGTTGGGCTCATGACCGCGAAAATCAAAAAACATTTTAGCAAGGTCCTGGGTATTACCACGCGATAGTATCATATCACGGAAACGCTGACCGTTTTCACGTGTAAGGCCCCCATGTTCCTGGAACCATGCAAAGGCATCATCGTCCAGCATTTCTGTCCAGAGATAAGCATAGTAACCCGCTGCGTAGCCATTGCTCCATATATGCAGAAAGTAACTGGAACGGTAGCGGCTGGGAACTTCAGGAAGATTCAAATGTGTTTTTTCTAAAGCTGCTATTTCGAATTTATCAACATCCTGCAGGGGCGCATCGGCACCCAGCATATGCCATTGCATATCAAGATCAGCCGCTGCAAGTATCTCTGTCAGAGAATAGCCTTCGTTAAAAGTTGCTGCTTTTTTGATCTTATCAACAAGTGCCTGCGGCATCAACTCACCTGTTTTATAATTGGTGGCATAATGCCTGAACACCTGTGAGTCCAAAGCCCAGTGTTCATTAAACTGGGACGGGAATTCAACAAAGTCGCATGCAGTGGCCGTGCCGGAGAGGCTAGGGTATTGCTGGCTGGCAAAAATACCATGCAGCCCGTGTCCAAACTCATGGAACATAGTGGTAACATCACTGTAGCTGATCAGCGCAGGTTGCCCATCAGCAGGCTTGGTGAAATTGCAGACGTTGTAGATAACAGGTTTGGTGCCCAGCAGTTTTGACTGGCCCACCATATTGTCCATCCATGCACCGCCATTTTTGTTATCGCGTTTAAAATAGTCACAGTAAAATAAGGCTATGGAACTGCTGTCTTTATCAAAGACCTCAAATACACGTACATCTTTCTGGTAAACAGGAATGTCCTTACGCTCCTTAAACGTCAGGCCATAAAGTTTGTTGGCAGCATAAAAAACACCATTCTGCAACACATTAAATACCTCGAAATAAGGTTTTATCTCGGCTTCGTTCAGGTCATACCTGGCTTTGCGCACCTGCTCAGAATAGAAATTCCAATCCCAAGGCTGTAATTTAAAACCGCCTTTTTGCTGGTCTATCACCGCTTGTATATCAGCAGCTTCAGCTTTGGCTTTTGCTGTCGCTGCGGGTACTAATTTACTCAGGAATGCTTCAACAGTTTCAGGTGTCTTGGCCATTTGGTCCTGCAATTGCAAAGCTGCAAAATTGGGAAAGCCAATCAGTTTTGCCTTCTTGGCGCGTATTTCTGCAATGCGCGATATGGTGGCTCTTGTATCGTTGGAGTCATTATGTTCTGCCCGGTTCCAGGATGCTTCAAAAAGTTTTTGGCGTGTAGCGCGTACAGAAAGCGATTGCAGGTCGGGTTGCTGTGTTGTGTTCTGCAAGCTTATTAAATATTTGCCATCCATATTAGCAGCTTTTGCATCCTTGGCAGCAGCGGTAATGGCGTCATCCGATAATCCGGCAAGTTCAGCCTTATCACTCACAACCAAAGCGCCTGCTTTAGCCGCAGCCAATAACTGGTTGGTAAATTTCGCACTCAGGGAAGCTTCTTCCTGGTTGTATTTTTTAAGCTGGTCTTTATCAGTATCAGATAATTTAGCACCGGCCAATTCAAACTTCTGGTAATAATATTCTACCAGCCTATTCGATTCCTGGTCCAGTTTCAGTTGTGCACGCTGGTTGTAAATGGCTTCAACACGTTTAAATAATTTCGAATTCAGAAAAATAGCATCGTTGGTTGCTGCCAGTTTGGGCGCTTCTTCTTCCTGCAGCTTTTGCAATTCCGGGTTAGTATTGGCGCTGGTCAATGCCCCAAATACACCGCTCACACGCCTCAGCAATTGCCCGCTTTTTTCCATTGCAACCAAAGTGTTTTCAAAAGTCGGAGCTTCGGTATTATCGGCTATTTTTTGTATTTCAGCCAATTGCTGTTTCATGCCTTCTTCTATAGCCGGCTTAAAATCGCTGTTTTTTATGTTGTTAAAATCAGGTGCCTGAAATGGCAGTTTGCTCTCAGTAAAAAAAGGATTGGATGAGGAGCTTTCCTGTTTGTTATTATTACTACAGGATGATGAAACTGCTGCCATTGCCGCTAAAAATAAAAAGGATGAAAATTTCACTATATGATATTTTTATGTTTTGCAAGGTAAAAAAATAAAATGAATCATTTTAGCAGACCCCAAAACAGGTATAATACCTTGGAAATATGTGATTAATAGCGCCTGGGAAGTTTCTTATTCACCATCAGGCCATTATATTTCTCCTGCAGGGATTCTTCGTACTCGGCGGCAAATGGATAATATTCCATATCAAATTCGGCAGACTTATAGGAGTACCTGTGATCGGGACTTACAAAGAGGTCATAGTATGCAAACCTGTAATAAAAATCAACCTGCCGGTATTTATAATTAAGAAAGATCAGGCCCTTGCCCATTACTTCTCCGTTACCCATATCAAGTGTGTTATATTCTTCCGGCATTGCATCCAGATCCATTTGTTCTTCAGGATAACCATAGTAAACAATAAAGTAATCGGTATCTCCGGGGCTTACGATATTTCTCGACATAGGTATACCTTCTGCAGTGAAAAGCACTCCGTCAAATAGTTGTTTTTTTACAAGTTCGGCATTTGTATCTATAAAATAATACACCGGGCAAAATGAAAAATTTTCTTCAAAATCATTTTTCATTACCTTCCATATAATGCTGGCCTCTCTTTTTACTTTTTTTGCTTTATATGGCTTTTTATTCTTTTCAAAATAATCTATCCGGCTTTTCTCTGAGCGTAATTGCACCAGCAGCACTTTGGGCTTTAATGCTGTTTTCCTCCAGTGGTGCCCCTTGAGGGTAGGTATCAGGTTGCCTACGCCCGAGTTATATTGTGCAAAAGAAACGTTGCTTATTAAAGCACAGAAAAAGAGGACAACAATTGCAGCTGCCGTTTTGTTTAAATTTCTGATATTGTTTTTAGACAAAGCCATACTTTCATTTTTTTCTCTGTTTATAATATTTTTCCAGGGTTCTGCTGTAATAATATGCCAATGGGTTATATGATATGTCAAACTCCTTTAACTCGTAAGAATATTTTGGGACAAACATATTTTGGCTGAAGTGATTATACCGGGTCCTGTCCGGCAAGCCATAGGCTAGCTTTTTATAATTGTACGACATAGCAACAAGGTTGGGTATCGTAGAGCCGGTATAACTTGTATTGTAGGGATCATACTTTGCATTTTCAGGCACATCTTCCGCAGTTTCGGTTCCGTAATAAACAATGAAATAGTCCGTGTCGGCTGTGCTTAAAATAATATTTGTTGCGGGCTGCATTTTTTTATCAAGTAAAACTCCAACCAGTTTTTTGTCTTTCACAAGTTCGATACTGCTGTCATTAAAAAAATATACAGGGCAGAAAGTAAAATTATCCGCGAAATCAGCAATCATTACGCGTCTCACCTTCTTATTGGCGTCTAGCAGATATTGTACTTTATTGCGCTTCCCTTTTTTAATAAAATAAGCTACCCTGTTCGTTTCTGTCGGTAATTCTACTAAAATGGCTTTAGGTGGATGCTCATTATGCCTGGCATGCATTCGTTTGAAAAATTGAGTCTTGCATGGCATAGCAAAACATACCAAAACAATGGTCATCAGCCTGTAAAAAAGCTTATTCATGCTATTAAGATATGCTGTTAATAACAGGAATGCCCTCGTTATAGGAACATTCCTGCTAATAAGACGAAATTATTGGCCTGTTGCCCCGGCGCTGAAGTAATGTTGGTACTTAAGATAATAGCTCTGGGCCTTGGCAGCAAACTGGCTTGCGATAGCAGTATCGCCCGTTTCCCCAATTTCTTTTCCCAATGAGCCAAGTATGCGAATATCCTGCATCACCTCACCGCCGTTTTGTCCGCCGGCCATGGATTGTTGCTGGTCATCATTAAGTGTCGCTATCCATACCAGGTCATCTTCGGCATTTTTAGCTACTTTCAGAGCCAGGTCGTGGCCTTTCTTAGCCGCCTCCTTTGTGCCGATATGATAGTAGGATGTAGCCATAAAATAAGCGGTGTAATCATACAGGTAAGAGTGTTCTGTAATGTTACTCATTACTTTATCCAGCAGCTTTTCGGCTTCTACTTTTCTGCCTTCCGTAATCAGGCCATTTGCAGCGTTGGATGCGTTAATACGGTATGGGTTCAACATCAGGCGGTTCTTTTCGTCAAAATAAACGTCTTTGCGGTCAGCGCCTCCCCATACATAAGTGTTCATGAAAAGGTCATAGGTCTTATTCAGGTCTATGGTACCCATTTCAGCTTTGGTAATTTTTGCAGAGTCGTAATATGAATAAGGCACCAAATGATAAACAAGGCCTTCCAGTTTCATATAATTGATCAATCCCGCATAATTGCCCGCAGGCAGGCCGCCGTCAAAATACAGCGGGCGTTTCCATCCTTCCTTAGCTACTGCTGCAACAATATTAAGAATGCAGAGGTCGCTTTTAAAAGCAAGGTCTTTAGGGAAAGTAAATTTCACATGGGTAAATATTCTCGAAGTGTCTTCTGCCTTTACAAGATTATTTTTAACAAGCTCTTCTTTGCTAAGGGAAGGCACAAAGAATTTTTTCCCCGGAAGATAACTTTCTGTTTCGCCTGAATTGCCAGCCGGTACCTTATTGGCAGGGTCTATAATAAATTTGCATACTTCCTCCAGGTTCAGGTATTTATCCTGCGGAATTTGTGGGTTTTTGCTGTACCTGATATAATTAAGCCTGTCGCCGATATAATCTTCCTTTTTCCAGATCATAGGTATGGCGTCGGCATCATTTATCCTATAGTTCTGCTGGTCCACATACCAGTCTATGCTCAACAAACTGGTATTAACTATGCGGATATCCCTGCGTATGCCTTCTACCTCCTGCAGGTACCATAAAGGATAAGTATCATTATCGCCATACGTAAACAGCACAGCATTAGGCGCGCAGGACATTAAGGTATTATAGGCAGTAGCTCGCGGCAAGGTTTTCTTAGACCTGTCATGGTCGTCCCATTCTTCTTTTGCCATCAGTGTAGGGACCAGTAAAAGACATAAAATTATGGCTGCCAATATACCGGTTTTCCCTTTTATGGCCTTCTGCAGCAGGTCGTTTACCATAATGACACCCAGGCCTATCCAAATGGCAAAAGCATAAGTGCAACCTGCAAAGGCATAGTCACGCTCGCGGGGCTGTAATGGTGGCATATTTAAATAAATGCCTATGGCAGCTCCGGTAAAAAAGAAAAGTACAAATGTTACGATCCCGTCTTTTTTATCCCGGTTGAACTGGTAAACCAGCCCCAATATTCCAAGTATCAGCGGAAGGAAATATAATTGGTTCCGGGCCCCGTTATTCCTGTAGCCATCACCCATCAGGTCTGTATCTCCCAGTCCGTGTAATTTATCAATGAATTTGATACCCGATATCCAGTTGCCGCTTTTAGCATCACCCTGTCCTTCAAAATCATTTTGCCTGCCCACATAGTTCCACATAAAATATCTCCACCACATCCAGTTCATCTGGTAGCCCCAGAAATATTTCAGATTATCGGCAGATGAAGGTGTCTCATCTTTACCAAGCCCCAAGAAAGAACGGTAAAATGAAGGGTGTTGTGATTCTCCACCTTCATAAATGCGGGGGAAGAAACGTAAGGTAGACGGATCGTACTGAGGTTTGAATTTTTTACCCACCACCTCATAATAATCTTTACCATTCTTTTTGGTCTGGTTATACATATCCCCGGTTTTTTCATAACCAATTACGGGGCTGTTATAATCCTGCCCGTATAATAAGGGCTGGTCACCGAATTGTTCACGGGATACATAAGACTCCAGGCTGATCGCATTGTCAGGATTCGTCATGTCAATAGGCACATCTGCACGCGAACGTATAATGGGTATGATATAAGTGGAATAACCGATGATGATGAAGAGGACGCATAAAACCGAAGTATGCAGCAAATAATGACCTTTGCGTTTTGCAAAAACAAGCAGCCATACCAGTAATGCGATCAGTAAAATGATGAATGTAAGAGAGCCGGTATCGAAAGGCAATCCGAAATTATTGGTAAATAGTATATCGAATTTAGAGGCAAAGATCGGTATATACTGTATTACACCAAACTGCACGAAAGCCAGTATGACACAGCCCATTATAAAGGCTATAATTCCGCCCATCAGGCTGCTCTCATAACGTTTGAAATAATAAACCATGGCCAGGGCCGGTATGGTAAGCAGGTTCAGCAAATGCACGCCCACCGATATCCCTATCAGGTAAGCGATGAGTATCAGCCACCTGTCCGCATATTTTTTATCGGCCACGTTTTCCCATTTCAGTATAGCCCAGAAGGTTATGGCAGTGAAGAATGAAGAGGTACCATATACCTCTGCCTCAACAGCCGAGAACCAGAAAGTATCAGAAAAAGTATATGCAAGCGCGCCTATCAGTCCGGCGCCCATAATGATCATAATTTGGTTCTGCTCAGGTTCATCTGTGTTTTTGGCAAGCAGTTTCTTAGCCATATGGGTAATGGTCCAGAACAGGAAAAGAATGCTCAGGGCACTGGTAAGTGCTGAGAGTGAGTTAATGAATATCGCAGCTTTGTCAGCCGATGGTGAAAAAATGCCAAACAACCTTTGCACCAGCATAAAAAAGGGTGCTCCTGGCGAGTGACCTACTTCCAGCCTGTAAGCACAAGAAAGGAATTCCCCGCAATCCCAGTAAGAGGCTGAGGGTTCCATGGTTTTAAGGTAAACGATATAGGCAATTGCGCCTGTTATCCAACCACATATATTATTGATCTTACGATAGTTCATGAGCTTATTTTAGGACAGGAAACAAAAATAGAAAAATAGGGCATAGAAATTGTTAAAAATAATAAAATGGCCCCGATCTCTCAGGGCCATTTGGGAATTTGAAATTTTTTATTTGGAATTTTCGCATGATATACCAATAAGTGCAGTAATCAGATATTAAGGTTTAATCCACTAACCCCTGGTTTACTATTTAAGTCCTTTACAATTTCAAGTATGCTTGTTCTGTCCGCGCTATTTTCAAACGTTAATTTCATATGAAATATGTCTGTGTCACTTATTTTATCTAAGATTATTTCCGCAATCTCAAGCCCTTTGTTTTTAACGGTTGATTCGATTTCCATAAGGCTTACCTGCTTAATATCTAATGTTAACAGGATAGTTCTTAAACTGTCATGTTTAAACATCTTGTTTTCAAGAGGTTTAAGAGCGGCAAGAATTAATAAAATGATCAATGTAGCAATGATTGCTGCACTATACATTCCCCCTCCAATAGCCAGCCCCACGGCTGCTACGCTCCATAAACCAGCAGCGGTTGTTAGGCCCCGTATTACCTGCTGCCTCAGGAATATTATTGTCCCTGCGCCAAGAAACCCTATCCCGGTTACCACTTGTGCCGCTATACGTGATGGGTCTAATACAACATCCGGCCTTCCTAATATATCGTCAAAGCCAAATGCCGATACGATCATTATTAGTGTCGAGCCAACACATACAAGCATGTGCGTACGCAAACCCGCCGCTCCTTCTTTACTTTGTCTGTCCCAGCCAACCAAGCTGCCCAATATTGCCGAAATTACTAACCTTAATGCGATCTCCCATATTGGTAATATATGTGTATTCATATATCAATTATTTTGGTTTTTCAACTTGTTAAAGAGCCTAAATTTTTTATGTTACATTATTTTTTATCCGGTTTCACTAATACTGAATATCCTTTAGGCTTGTATTTTAATTACAATGCTGATTTGTTGAGCTACAACAAATTTAAGCATAAATAGCAGCGCTTGTATGTAAAATAAGACGGCCCCGATCTCTCAGGGCCATCCTGGAATTTGGAATTTTTTATTTGGAATTTGAATGCTTATTCCTTCACAATCGTCCTCAGTACCTTAACTCCTTCTTTATTTGTTATTTGCAAAAAGTAGATTCCGTTTGCAAAGTTTTGTATAAGTATGCTTTCCTTATCCTGGTTTACTAAACGCTGATATACTTTCTGCCCGAGTGTATTAAGAATTATTAAAGAACTGCCATTTGCATTTTCAATCCTGATCAGGTCTGTTGCAGGATTAGGATAAACTTTTATGGCACTTACTGAATTGATTTTTGAAATGCCTGTTGTAACAGGTGTAAAACGATATACGGTACCGTTGGCGGGATACCCGGACAAACCTGTTACTGCTGAATCTGCTTCATAAAAAGTAGGATTTGATGGGTTTCCCGAAATGAAATAGGCCAGTGCACCCGAAAAGTGATGAGGTGTGCCGGAAGAACTTGAATCATTTGAAAAATAATTTATCAGGGGGCCTAAGCTGGTGAAATAACAGGAAGAATCGGGTGTATAAGAAGCCCCGTAGTGAAACTCAACTATGTTCGAAGTTTCATAAAGCCATACCTGCATATTTGTCGAATCGTTCAATTGCCCTGGCTGACAGGTACTATTAAACCCCGCATTAAAAAATTCGGCTTTAAAAATCCTGCTGCCCGCAACCCCGTTTACATTGTACCTGATAGGAGAAAGTGATTGAGCGCCTCCATAGCTCCTGTCTGTTAAGGCAGCCCCGCTAAAAGTAAATGAATTGTATCTGCCCGGCGTATCTGTCATAAAACTACCCCTGCAGGATAAATTGAAGCTGGAGGTAGTTTTGTCTTCAATCGTAAAATTAAAACCTATAGGCACCGAATAACTGTTTGTGTCTGTCCAGCTTACACCATTATTGATGCTGGTTCCACCGATCAGGGGCTGATAAGTTTCCTGCAGGATTGTAAGAGTGTAAGGCAACTGGCAAAAAGCAGGATTGAATGAAAGACAAAATACAACTGCGGATAAGAGACATTTTTTCATAGAATTTATTTTATAGTGGTTTTGCAGATACACATCCATATCCATATGCAATTTTAAGGGCATTAAAAGCAGGGCTTATCTTGAAATTGGAATGTTATATGTGCAATAAAGTTAAACTTTAAAATCGGAACAAAAAAATGGCCCCAAATACTCAGGGCCATCTTGGAATTTGGAATTTTTTATTTGGAATTTGACCAGTTATTGCTCATCTCCACCACCGCCGCCACCACGACCAATAAATGGCTTCATGCGGGGTTGCAGGTTTCTCATTTTTTGTTCAATTGCCTTCGTAGAAGCAGTATCATTCATGGTCATAGCTATGCTGCCCAATGAGGACATGATCTGCCAGTATTGATTAATTTCAGAGCCCATTGAGCCGCGGTCTTCTTCGCTAAGAGAATACGTCCAGTTCACATCATCCTCTATGTTTTTAATGATCTTGTTACTCAGGTTCATAGCTTTTTGTGTAGCCCCGGCCCTGAAGTAGGCAGATGCAACGTAATATGCCGTGAAATCATAATAGTAAGATTTTTGCGTAATACCCGTCATTACCTTGTCCAGCACTTTTACAGCATCGTCTTTTTTGCCATGTGCAGACAGGTAATTGGCAAGAAGCGCCGCATCCATACGGTAAGGGAAAAACTCACGACGGTTTGGTTCATCAAAATACACATCATTCCGTGATGAAGAATTCCAGGTATACACATTCATAAACAGGTTGTAGCTTTTATCTATATCTATGGTACCGGCAACCTGGTTGTCTTTTACAGAGTCTATTGTTTTATAAGGCATCACGCGGTCCAGGATACCTTCCAGGTGCAGGTAGTCGGAAACTCCAACATAATTATCCGCAGGTAATCCTGCATCAAAATAAATAGGGCGTTTCCAGCCTTCTTTTGCAACACCGGCAAGGATATTCAGTATAGCTATATCGCTTTTATAAGCCACCCCTTTAGGATAGGTGAATTTGAAATCTGTATTGATCCGTGAAGTATCCTCAGCTTTCACAAGTCCTATTTTCACCAGGTACTCCTTACTTTGTGCAGGCAGGAAGAAGTTTTTACTTGGAAAATAATTCTCAGATTCCCCGTTAGAAAGCGGTATTTTATTGGCAGGATCGTCGCTTGTAATAAAATTACAGATCTCTTCCAGGTTAAAATACTTGTTATCCGGTATCTGCGGGTTTTTGATGTAGCGTATATAATTGCAATGGTCACCTATATAGCCATTTCTTTTCCATATCATCGGCAATGCGTCTGCATCATTAATACGGTAATTCATCTGGTCCACATACCAGTCAATACCCAGCAAGCTGGTATTAATGATCCTTACATCCCGTCTTATGTGTTCCACTTCCTGCAAATACCATAATGGATAGGTTTGGTTATCGCCAGCAGTAAAAAGGATGGCATTCGGTGCACAGGACATCAGGGTATTATAGGCCACATCTCTTGCGAGTGTCTTTTTAGAACGGTCATGATCCCACCATTCTTCTTTTGCCATGATGGTTGGCACCAGCAAGAGGCAGAGTAAAATAGTAAGCGCAATTCCGGCTTTGGCCTTTACTGCTCTTTGTATCCATTCATTCACCATCAGCACCCCAAGTCCTATCCACATAGCAAAGGCAAATGTGCATCCCGCAAATGCATAGTCACGTTCACGAGGCTGCACTGGCGGCATATTTAGGAATATTCCGATGGCTGCCCCGGTAAAGAAGAACAATACTAAAATAACCATTGCATTTTTCTTATCCTTGTTGAACTGGTAAAATAATCCAAGCAGTCCCAATATCAGGGGAAGGAAATACAATTCATTGCGGGCGCCATTGTTTTTGTAGCCATCGCTCATCAGGTCTATATCACCCACGCGGTGCTTATCCAGGAATTTAATACCCGATATCCAGTTGCCGCTCCTCGGTTCTCCCTGTCCTTCGAAATCATTTTGACGGCCCGCATAGTTCCACATAAAATACCTCCACCACATCCAGTTCATCTGGTAGTTCATGAAGTACTTAAAATTGTCTCCCGAAGTGGGCGTTTCATCTTTGCCAAGGCCTAAATAGTTTCGGTAAAAATTAATGTGCATCCCCTCGTTATTATCCCATATACGCGGGAAAAATCTTTCCTGTGATGCATCATATTCGGGCTCCAGTTTTTTACCTACTACCTCATAATATTCTTTGCCATCGGCCTTTTTACTTAGCGTATAGATCGGGCCTTTTTCTGCAATGCTTGTAGGCTGGGTGGTGAAATCGGGGCCAAATAAAAGAGGTTGCTGACCAAATTGCTCACGGTTTACATAAGAAAGAAAACTGATCACATTATCCGGGTTGGTCATGTCGATAGGCACGTCGGCCCTTGAGCGGATAATAGCAACAACATAACTGGAATAACCTATGATGACAAACAGCAAACACAGTATGCCCGTATGCAGCAAATAGAATCCTTTTTTTCTTGAAAAGAACAATAACCAAACACACAAGGCCACCAGTAATACTATAAACGTTATAGCGCCGGAATCCAATGGCAGTCCGAAACTGTTTACAAAAAGAACATCAAACTTGGAGGCGATAGAAGGGATATACTGTATCACGCCAAACTGTACAAAACCAAGTATGGCGCAACCTGCCAGGAAGGCAAAGATCGATCCCATAGTAGTTGTTTCATATCGCTTATAGTAATAAACCATTATGATCGCAGGAATTGTCAGGAGGTTCAATAAGTGTACCGCAACAGAAAGGCCTATGAGGTAAGCTATCAATACCAGCCATCGGTCAGCATATTTTTTGTCTGCAACTCTTTCCCACTTAAATATTGCCCAGAATGTAATAGCCGTGAAGAAAGAAGAGGTACCATAAACTTCCGCTTCAACAGCAGAAAACCAGAAAGTATCAGAGAATGTATAAGCTAAGGCGCCAATAAGCCCAGCACCCATGATTAGCAAAGTTTTATTCTGATCGGGTTCTTCTTCATTGGGTGCAACCATTTTCTTAGCCATATGGGTTATGGTCCAGAACAGGAAAAGAATAGTCAAAGCACTTGCCAGAACCGAAAGCGAGTTGATGAACATCGCTGCTTTATCAGCAGACGGAGCGAACATTCCGAAAAGACGCTGCACAAGCATGAAAAAAGGTGCCCCTGGTGAGTGACCTACTTCCAGACCGTAAGCACAGGAAAGAAACTCGCCGCAGTCCCAGAAACTGACTGTGGGTTCCATTGTTTTAATGTATACTATGTAAGCAATTGCACCTGTAATCCAACCAACAAGGTTGTTGATTTTGCGATATTTCATGAGTTTAATTTAGACAAGGAGCAAAAATAACAAAATACGCCAAGCGGCAATATTTATATATTTATAATTCAAATCTTGTATTGAAAATAATGAAATAAGCTTTTGAGCTTGCGGAGGCAGTATTCAAACAAACTAAACCAAAAGGTTGTTAAGATTTTTCAGTTTGTCCATGTCCAGTATTTGTGCCAATTGCACATCGGGGATATCCCGTAGTTTTTTAAGAAAATAATGCGCATTCTCTATCGGCGATATGCTTTGCACCAGCAACAGAAAATCAAGTTGTTTTATTTCAGGCAGCAGACATTCTTTGTCGCTTTTGAGTTTATACAACAAATACCGGCCTCCGCTCAATGGCAGGGAGTATTGGTACACAGCAAAATATTTTTTTTCTCCGCCCCCGGGTTGTATGCAGATATCCATATCGGGTTGCCTCGTGAAATTCATTTCAAAATGCTTATTCAGCAGCCAGCAAAAACGATACCCTGCCAATGCGCTGGCAATGCCCACAAGAGAGGTGTCTGCAAAAAAATCTTCTTGCATTGCAGATATGTCTAATGTTAATTTTGCCGCCATATACTTTTTCTCTTACAAATTTCGGGCATATTCGTATATTTCCAAATAATTCAATTTTATGGCAGTTTCTCTTATCCCTCTTATTCTTCTCGCTATTTTAGTGATGTTTATTCTTTCGGCAGTCGTAACGGTGCAGCAGGGAAATGTGGCTGTAGTAACTGTTTTCGGGAAGTTTAAACGGGTAATGCATCCGGGCTTGAATTTTCGAATACCCTTTATCGAGGTCATATTCAGAAGAATATCTTACCAGAACAGGTCTATGGAGCTTAAGTTCCAGGCCATTTCCCAGGACCAGGCCAATGTCTATTTCTCGGCAATGCTGCTGTATTCTGTCTTGAACCATGAAACGGAAACCATAGAGAATGTTGCATTTAAGTTTATGGACGACCGTAACTTCATGCAGGCACTCATCCGGTCAATAGAAGGAGCCGTAAGGGCCTTTGTAGCAACAAAAAAACAATCAGAAATACTGCAATTACGTACCGAGATCATTTTGCACGTTAAAGAGCAGTTGGATAAGCAATTGGAAGGCTGGGGCTATCATTTGCTCGATCTGCAAATGAATGATATTACCTTCGATGAGGCTATTTTGCAATCTATGGCCAAAGTAGTTGCTTCCAATAACCTGAAAGCAGCCGCTGAGAATGAAGGACAGGCATTGCTCATCACAAAAACCAAGGCCGCAGAAGCAGAGGGGAATGCAATAAAAATATCTGCCGAAGCAGAACGCCAGGCTGCCCAGATGAGAGGGCAGGGGGTTGCACTCTTCCGCCAGGAAGTGGCGCATGGCATAGCCGAAGCAGCCAGAGAAGTAGAGAATGCCCAACTGGATGCATCCTTTATTCTTTTTTCTATGTGGACAGACGCTATCAAGCATTTTGCAGAACAAGGAAAGGGCAATACTATATTTCTTGATGGCTCGGCAGAAAATTATCAGCGTACCATGCAACAGCTAATGTCTGTGATGCAGGGGGTATCTGCCAAAAAAGATATCAAATGATTGATAGCTGATAAATAAAAGTTTCTTTCTTAATTTGCGCCAGTTCCGCAAACATTTGCGGATATTTGTACTTGCGTATTATATTTGGACGCCAAATCGTTTTTCATGATTGATGTTTTGTTAGGCTTGCAATGGGGGGATGAAGGTAAAGGTAAAATAGTAGATTATCTTGCTTCTAAATATGATATTATAGCCAGGTTCCAGGGAGGCCCTAATGCAGGGCATACGCTTTATGTAGATGGTAAAAAGATCGTATTGCATACCATACCTTCAGGCGTTTTCCAGGACCATTGCCTTAACCTTATAGGTAACGGTGTGGTTATAGACCCTGTAACTTTGCTGAAGGAGATAGAAAATATACTGCCCTTAAAAGCAGATATGTTAAAGCGTTTATTTATTTCCAGCCGTGCCCACCTGATACTGCCCACACATCGGGCCTTAGATGCCGCTTCCGAGGCCTCCAAGGGCAGCGAAAAGATAGGATCTACCTTAAAGGGTATAGGCCCTGCCTATATGGATAAAACAGGCAGGAATGGTTTGCGCGTAGGAGATATACTAAGTAAAGATTTCCAGGATAAATACGATAAATTAACACGTAAACACCTGGAAATACTGGGACAGTACGAACATACCATCGACTGGAAGCAATGGGAAAAACCTTTTTTTGAATCTGTTGAGTATTTACGAACTTTACAGATAGTTAATGGAGAATATTGGTTGGATAAGCATATCAGGAACGGCAAAAATATTTTGGCAGAAGGAGCGCAGGGTAGTATGCTCGATATAGATTTCGGAACCTATCCCTTTGTTACTTCTTCCAACACCATTGCTGCAGGAGTTTGTAATGGCTTGGGTGTAGCTCCATCAAGAATTGGCGAAGTGTACGGAATCAGCAAGGCATATTGCACCAGGGTTGGTGGCGGTCCTTTCCCTACCGAACTGAATGATGAAACCGGGGAGGCCCTGAGAAAAGCAGGCAATGAATTCGGGGCCACTACAGGTCGCCCCCGTCGTTGTGGCTGGATAGACCTGGTTGCTTTGCGTTATGCCGTAATGCTGAGCGGGGTTACCAAACTGATCCTTACCAAAGCAGATGTTTTAGATAGTTTCGACCCGGTGAAAGTGGCTATAGCCTATAAAGATGGTAGCGGGGAAACAAACGAATTGCCTTACGATCTTTGCAGCACAGATGTAGAACCGGTTTATAAAGTGTTTAAAGGTTGGGAAAAACCGATCAGTGAATGTAAAAATTATGAAGAATTACCCCAGGTATTTAAAGATTATTGTCATTTTGTAGAAAAATATTTAGAAATACAGATAGCTTACATTTCAAACGGAACAGGCCGCGAACAATTGCTGATGATTCCTTAAAAAAAAAATTATATTTTTTTCTTTAAAAAAAATTTGGCAATTTCCGCAAACTATTAAAATTTTACGGCATCAATAGTATGAGCGCTATGAAATCAAATTCAGGCAAAAAAGACACAAGTAAGAAAGGCGCAGACGAGAGCGCAAAAGCAGCAGGCAAAAAGCCATCTACAAAAGCATCCAAACCATTGGATGACGACGATGATGACGATGATCTTGATGAAGAGGTGGACGACACCCCTAAAAAGAAAACTGCTGCAAAGAAGTCACCTGCCAAAGGAAAGGCAGGTAATGATGACGACGACGACGACGATGATGTTGACGACGAAGTTGATGATTATGAAAAAGAAGAAGATGACGATTACAGTGATGACGATATTGACAAGGATTTCGAAGAATTCGACTTGCCAAAATCTAAAAGCAAATCGCCTAAAAAGAAGTCTGCAAAAGACGAGGATGACTTTGAGATCGATGAAGAATTCAAAGATCTTGGCTTCTTCAACGATGGCGGCGACTTCGATGACGACGACGATGATTTCTAATTGAGCTTCGCATTGCACAGACAAAAAGCTGGCTTCCCGATTGCCTCCGGGCAACATAAAGATTTAAAGAAACGGATGCTTCAATGGTCACAGCCATTAAGCATCCTTCTTTTTCTCGATAATAATGATTATCCCTCGCCATACAGCAGGTATGAATGTTTGCTTGCTGCAGGTTCGCATGGCAACATAGCTGGCAATACATCAGATGCTTTGTCCCTTTTGGCAGAACATCATAAAGAACATCAGGATTGGTTATTTGGCCATATAGTCTACGATTACAAAAACTATTTGGAAAAAAAACTGTCGTCTTCTCATCCTGTAAAAACAGGTTTCCCTGATATTCATTTCTTTTGCCCTGAAATAGTTTGTTATATAGAAAAGGGCAGCGATACTTTAGTTATAGAATCTGCAACTTTTGCACCTGCCGACGTTTATGAACAAATTATAAATACAGAAATTCCACAAGCCAGGCCACAACCTGCACTTCGTTTTTCTCAGGCCATTAATAAAACCAACTATTTACAGACTATTGCACAGCTAAGACAACATATTGCCGATGGCGATTGTTACGAAATTAATTTTTGTAACCATGCTTTTTGCGATAATGCACTAATCGATCCCCTCCAGGTATTTCAGGCACTCAATTCATTATCTCCGGCACCGTTTGCAGCTTATTACCGTCTTGAAGACAAGTATATGATGTGCGCAAGCCCCGAAAGATATTTGCAGAAAAATGCTGACAGGATAATTGCACAACCCATAAAAGGCACAGCAAGAAGAGATGCGGATATGCAAAAGGATACCGAAATAAAAAACGCTTTGCAACAGGATATCAAAGAACGTGCAGAGAATGTCATGATCGTTGATCTTATGCGCAACGACCTTGCCAGGTGTTGTGAAACCGGCAGTATTTCTGTTGACGAACTTTTTGGCGTTTATACATTTCCGCAGGTGCACCAGCTCATCTCCACAATAAGTGGAAAAATAAAAAAAGACATTCCTTTTACCGACGCAATACGATCTTCATTTCCTATGGGTAGTATGACAGGCGCGCCCAAGATAAAAGTCATGCAGCTTATAGATCAATACGAAACTTCCCGCCGGGAATTATTTTCAGGCACCATAGGCTATATCAGCCCCGCCGGCGATTTTGATTTCAATGTCATTATCAGGAGCTTATTTTATAATGCAAGCTCACAATATCTAAGTTACCACACAGGAGGCGCTATTACCTACGACAGTGATCCACTGAAAGAATGGGAAGAAATGCGATTGAAAGCATGGGCCCTGGAAAGGATATTTACTTAGATTAATGAGGCGATAATATAGTTCATTTACTTCCCCCTTAAATGGGCAATATAATGCCCTTCCCGGCCTTAGCATACGGGGAAATTATAGTTTAGTATCATCCATAAGAAAATATGATAAAGAAGGTCAAATATTTTGTATATTGCATCACATATGCATTATATGTTTTAAGTACTTATTGATAGTATTTTTTATTTCATATAAACAGCATTGAATTTAATTGTTTAATATTTTTTTATGAATTTATTCGTAGGTAATCTAAGCCCTGATACATCCGATACTCAGCTCATCAAGATGTTTTCCGAATTTGGAGAAGTTCTTAGTGCAAAAATTGTGAAAGATAACATTACCGGCGATTCCAGGGGATTTGGTTTTGTTGAAATGGCTGATAAATATCATAGTTTTGATGCTATTGATAACCTGGATAGTACATTCCTTGATGGAAACATTATTTCCGTAAAAGAAGCAAAACCTAAAGCCTCAGAAAGGCCGGCGCCAAGAAGGACCCGTACTTTCATTCCTCGTGGAACCGGTCCTCGCGGAACTAGCCCACGTGGTGATAACCCCCGTGGTGATGGCCCTCGTGGCGATAGTCCCCGCAGCGATCGTTTTAATAAAAGGTTTTAGTTCGCATCTTCAGGCCTCTTTTTCAATGTTGTAAAATGACTAATGACAACCATTTGCTCACTATTGCAATGCAGTGGTTTGATGCATTTAATGCCCATGACCTGGAGAAATTGTTATCCTTATATCATGATGAAGCAAAACATTACAGCCCCAAACTTAAATTATTACATCCCGAAACACAAGGTCTCATAATTGGTAAACAGGCCCTCCGGGAATGGTGGGAAACTGCTTTTCTTCGCTTGCCCTCATTACACTATGTTGTTATACCATTTAGACATTGAATATACACTTAAATTTATTGTTGTAAAAATCACGTCCACAAATGGATTTTACTATAGTGCTGTTGATTTCGCTGTTGA
>CAIYVS010000454.1 GCA_903929655.1 uncultured Bacteroidota bacterium
GTGACTGGAGTTCAGACGTGTGTCTTCCGATCTTTCTATAGCGCCCCAATTAGGAGAACTAGCGCCCTTAGGTAATTGTATGAGTATAAAAAATGCCAATACTATACAGGCTAATAATATTATTATAGTTATTAATGCGATCATGATTCTTTTTCCTTTAGTATCTTTTCGATTTTGCGGGCAAAGTACGTATTTTTTTGAGGATTACGCAAACTTAATTTACGATACATATCTATTGCTTTTTCATGTTTTCCCTGTTTTTCATAAACATCGGCCAAGGCCTCGCTTAGCAGGCCTTCTTCCCTTGTTATAGAGTTGACGGCCATCTCAAACACGTTTTCAGGTATTTCCTCGTTTTCTTCTTCAAGGGCGGCGGCAAGTTTTTCTTTCTGCCACATGGTTTTAAGTGCTTTCTGGTCTTCGCGCTCTTCTTTTTCTTTTTGGGTGCGGGTTTTAAAATGCAATAACCATTCGGAGAAGCTCATCATGACCATGAGTGATTTGTCTTCTTCTTCGGTACTACTGCCCGCCAGGTTTTCTTCCTGTATATTATCGGGTATATCGTTGGAGACCTGGATGCCCTGGTGTAAAAAATAGTCTTCAGTATAGATAGGCAGTATCAACCTGTCGCCGGTATCGGAGGTGATATTGTCCTGGTCAAAATTTACTTGTTCAACACTAAAATTTTCTATGCTTGTTTCGCTTATTTCTTCTTTCGCTTCCTGCTCCACTATTTTTTCTTCTTCTGCGAGCTCCGTTTCTATAAAAATATTTTCTGTATAGAAGGGTTTTTCAGGCTGTGCTATCTCTATGATGGTCTCTGTTATTTCAAGTTTGGGTATGTCCCTGCTCTTAGTTTCATTGGTATAGAGTAATGAGTTTTGCAGGTATTGGCAAAAAAGCAGCCAGTTGCCCCTGTATAGCTGCATCTTGCTCATCATGCCGGGATTGAAAGCGTCCAGCCTGTTGGAATCTGCAGCGAGCATATAATGTGCAGGCACAAAGTAGGGGTATCTTTTTCCCAGATCCTCTATAGCATGTATATCTTCCTGCGAAATAGCATGTGGCGCATTCAGCATCTGGGATATATTTTGTATTGATAATGCGTTTCTCATATTCCGGAATCTGTTACCAATTTACGAAAGCTTTATTAAAGATATCATCAGAAAGTTGATTTCCAATATCCTCGATCAAAGCGGTTTCTACATTTTGAAGTGTTTGTGAGGCATCGAAGTCGGAAAAACGGGTGAAGGTTTGTGTGAAATTGGCTTTGGGATTCAACTTGTTTTTAAATATTATTTGCACACCGATGGTAAGGCGGTTTTTAGTGGCAGTTTGCACATTCGCCACACCGGTAACTGTTACCTCGTATGTAGTGATGTTGCCGGAGATGTCATAGTCTGCATTATCCGAAGTATTTGGCGAGAGACCGGTTTGTGATAATATTTTGCTCCGTATCTTGTCTGTGAGGGTGGCACTGAGGCTGGGCACTACGTTTCGGGCGCGGTTTTCCAGCATATGTATATTAAGGGTTTTCCCTTCGATAGTTGCACCTGTGAAACTGTATATCCCACAGCTTTGCAGGAGGAAAATAAAAAGTATAAAGTATAAATTCAAAAATCTGCGCATGATCTGTCTGCTGCTGGTAAAAATACGGATTTTGTCTAAAGGGGGTTAAATTGATGATATAATAATGCCTTAACATAAACAGGCATTCCCCATATCATTCTTTTATATCATACTCCTTAATTTTTCTGTATAATGTTCTTTCAGAGATACCCAACTCATTTGCTGCGTCGCGGCGGCGGCCTTTATGTTTTTTAAGTGCTTTGTTGATAAATTCTTTTTCGCGATCGGCGAGCATAAGCGTCTCTTCTACCTCTTCATGCTGCTCATTTGAATGTATTATGATAGGAGCGCTGGAAGCATTGTAAACCGGGCTTATTGATTCGGACGCATTATTATTATATACAGGCAGCAGGTTTTCTGAAACATTAGATGGCGTGAAATTTTGCTGGTGCGCCATCTCGAGTACCATGTGCTTGAGATCGTTCATATCTTTTTTAAGATCGAAGAAGAGCTTATAAAGGATATCCCGCTCGGTAGATGTAGTAGTATTATATTCAGTAGTGGTTGATAACATGCCAGGCACAGGCAGCAAAGCCAGGCTTCTGGACTGATCTTTATTGGGCATGAAACGTTGCAAGACTTCGGCAGTGATGGTTTTGTCGGTAGATAGTACCGATACCTGCTCTGCAATATTTTTTAGTTCGCGTACATTACCGGGCCAGGGATAGTTAACGATCATTTGCATTGCGCTACTGTCCAACTGAACTGATAATGTTTTATAGCGCTCTGAAAAGTCGGAAGCAAATTTTCTGAATAGGAGGGGGATATCTTCCTTGCGATCGCGGAGGGCGGGCACCCTGATGGGCACTGTGCTTAGACGATAATAGAGGTCTTCGCGGAATTTCTTTTGCTGTGTGTAATCATGCAGGTCGCGATTGGTGGCGGCTATAACGCGCACATCGGTTTTCTGCACTTTTGAAGAACCTACACGTATGAATTCACCTGTCTCTAAAACACGTAATAAGCGCGCCTGTGTTCCTAATGGCATTTCGCCTATTTCATCCAGGAAGATCGTTCCTCCATTCACTGTTTCGAAATAGCCTTTGCGGCTATCTACCGCACCTGTAAAGGAGCCTTTTTCATGGCCGAATAGTTCGCTGTCTATCGTGCCTTCAGGTATGGCACCACAGTTTACTGCTATGAAAGGATTGTGTTTTCGTGGAGACAATGCATGAATGATATTTGAAAACACTTCTTTACCTACACCGCTCTCCCCCACTATCAATACAGATAGGTCGGTATTGGCAACCTGTACGGCGGTATTAAGTGCATGGTTTAATGCGGGCGAATTTCCTATTATTCCAAACCTGTTTTTTATACTTTGAATATCCATATTAGTCGTAAGTCAAATGAAAAACTTAAAGATGCTGAGGAAC
>CAIYVS010000455.1 GCA_903929655.1 uncultured Bacteroidota bacterium
ATCATATATCCCATTGTCTTCTACATGATGAATAACTACGTGTTGCACTCTGTACCAGTTAGGTATTCTTGCGAACATAAAATTCAAAGCGTATTCAGAGTATATTTCCATCGCCCGAAAAATGAAATTATCACTCCCCGTTAGACGTGTGTTTTTAAAAAACTTATTATGGCTATTGGTATGTTCTAACGCGTTAATTGCATTGAACCCCAACGTAAATACGGTTCCATATGCTACTATAGTGTATGCGCTAAATAACTTTGGAAGTAAAATGCCTAGAAAGGCAGGAATAATTAACACTGACAATGTTATCATTGGTCTAATCCAAACGACATCTAAGGGATTTTTCATTCTACTTGCAAACCATTCATCAAAAGCAGAGGTTGTTACCTGGTCTGTTATCTCTGATAGTGAATATGGTGGCTCAAGTACCATTTCGCTTAACTTCATGATCAACGGCAATCCAATCATAAGAACAGCTATTTTGATTACGGTGCAAATGATAGGAGGCATACTTTTACTCATTTCGGAAGCAAAAAGTACTATAAAAACTAAGCTATTGAACCCGAAGAGCATAATTATTCTACCCCTCAGATTTACCCTATTGAATAAATGAAACCTGCCAATAGAAGCTTCCATTGCCTTAATAGGCCACAAAATGATTTTTGTACTGAACATTACTGCTAAACTTATGGCAACCGAAAAAAAAGTTTCGACTGCTAGGATAGTTTTTTTATCAGTTGTATTGGCCATATGTCTTAAATTTAAACACAGTTTTTTCCGGTAATAACAGCCACTTTAATGCTATTATTTTGACCACTTTTCAATGCTGCGGCCAATGTTATCGCACCACTGCCTTCTGCTACCAAATTGAAGTTCCTATTAATTATTTTGATGGACTCCAGTATTTCATCTTCGTCAATTGCTAGAATCGAGTCTGTATATTTCGTAAATTCTAAATTGCTTTTCGGAATACGGTCAATTGAAAGGCTGTCTGCTAAACTCGAAGAAGGGTTAGTCGATAATTTTATTGTATCGATTCGTCTATATAACATTGGTTCTACGCCTACCACCGTGTTATTAGGATTTATTGACTTAATCATTCTTGCATTGGCATATAAGAGAGAACCGCTACCAATAGGGAAGAAAACTGTCACGTCTTTTTTAAAGTCTTTACAAATTTCATTCCCTATTTCGCTATATCCATTTAACAAGTTATTGTCATCATAGAGGGGAACAAAGGTGTAATTAAATTCGCATGCAATTCTCTTTGCGATGGTGATGCCTTCTTCCAAATTATTGCTGGCAATTTGTCGAATCAAAGCGCCACTATGCTCAAGGATAGTACGTTTATGACTATTAATTTTGTCTGTTGTTACAACAACGGCAGGAATTTGTAATTTTTGCGCAATTAGAGCTACAGCGATGCCGTGATTTCCTGTTGTAAAAGTTACAAGTCCATTTAGATTATCACAATACGTTAAGAAATTTACGATACCTCGGGCCTTGAAGGAGTTAGCAAATTGATTGCATTCAAATTTTAGATAAATGTCGGGTCTGCCAATACAGCCCATACTCCTATAGTCCGTCTTTTTGATGATATCTTTCATGGCAAATCAAATCGTTACACTTAAAGATACTGAAGTATATCAATTTTTAATAATCATTTTTAACTATAGATCAAACCAAATTTGCTATAGTTACTTTTTTGCAACCATTCAAACCAAATTTCATTTGTGGAGTTTGATACAACGATCAATATAACATGTCATGCATGACAAGAAAGCGAACACCATTTAAGCGACAACCGTTTAAATACAATTGAACGATCAAAAGTTGCAGATTAATTTCTATGAAAACCCGCTATTATTTAAACGTTTTTTATTATCTTCGTAAGGATAGTTCAACCCATGTAAAAAGGGGTAAAATAGTAAGGAAGTTCTTCAGTTTGATCGAGTAAAAATCGAGTAAAAACAAACATCTATTGTTAATCAATACGTTATACAGGAAACTGGAGTCCCGTCCGGTCCGCTTATTGAGTATCAAAAGAAGCTAAAAGCCTTGAAATCGTTGATTTTAGGGCTTTTTTCTTTTAGCCCACTATCAAAATCATACATTTTTACACAACCATTTAGTGAGTTATCCAGTGAGTACGGTTTAACAAAAGATTTACTCACTGGAAACTGCATAACTCATTGATAATAAACATGTTTAGCTGCTAAACATCTTGCCTGCGAATAACTACAACAATAGCTTTGTAACCAATAAAACGTAGGTATATGTTAGAGACAAGTTTTAGTATTCTGTTCTATCTAAAAAAGCCAATCGGTTATACAAAAGGCGAAGTGCCAGTGTATATGAGAGTAACGGCAAACTGCCAACCCAAAGAGATTGCCACAAAGCAGGCATGCGATCCCGAACGTTGGAACAGTCAAGCACAACGGGCAAAGGGCACAAATGAGAAAAGCAAAACCTTAAACGCTTTTCTTGATACATTGGAAAGGAAAGTGCAAGAAGCGAGGCTGAAATTGTTAGAAGGCAATACGCCGATTACAGCAGAAGGGATAAAGAACATACTTACTGGGAAAGGCGAAAAACCCCGGATGCTCTTAGAGGTGTTTCAACACCATAATGACCAGTTAGCAGCGTTAGTCAATACGGAGTTTGCTCCCGCAACGGTGCAGAAGTATAAAACTTCATTAGAACATACCCGCTCTTTTATTGCATGGAAGTACAAGCAAACTGATGTGGACATAAAGAGCCTCACATTTGATTTTGTAAGTGATTTTGAGTTTTACCTCAAAAGCGTTAGGAAGTGCAATCATAACAGCGCAATAAAGTGCATCAGCAATATGCGTAAAATTGTAAACTACTGTCTGAAAAGCGGCTGGCTTCCCAAAGACCCATTTTTCGGTTTCAAAATGTCGAAAAGGGAAGTTGTCAGGGAGTACCTGAGCGAAGAAGAATTACAGGCATTGGCTGAAAAAGAGTTTTCTATAGAGCGGCTTAGCCAGGTACGCGACATATTTCTGTTTTGCTGCTATACCGGCCTTGCGTTCATAGATGCTTTTCAGCTTACTCCTGCGCGGATCGCCAAAGGCATAGACGGGAACCAGTGGATTTTTACCTTTCGGCAGAAAACCGATACCCCAACTCGTATACCGCTCTTGCCACAGGCCCAGGAGGTTTTGAACAAATACAAAGACCATCCAAAGTGCGTGAATGAAAGCAAAGTTTTGCCTATGGTTAGCAATCAGAAAATGAATGCGTATTTGAAGGAAGTAGCCGATGTATGCGGTATAACCAAGATACTTACTTTTCATATTGCCCGGCATACTTTTGCAACAACCATTACACTAAGCAATGGAGTGCCGATTGAGACAGTGAGCAAAATGTTGGGGCATAAAAGCATTAAAATTACACAACATTATGCCAAAATAATAGACAAGAAAGTGAGTGAGGATATGCTGTTATTGAAGACGCGACTAAACACATTAAAACAAAGCCCTGCAATTTAGCTAATTCTTCACGCCTTATATGGTGTTCGCTTTCTTGCCATACAGAAATGTCCCTAACTCAAAGACCCTAAAGGTACTTTGAGTTAGGGCGCTTTGCGGCAAAGCACATTTCAGTATGACTGCAAAAGCTTCACTCAAAGGCATCGTCCCAGCGCACGATTCATAAAATCGCTCCAAGATGCTCACGATTTTATGAACCCTGCTTGCGCCAATACCTGTTTCGGTATATCCGTGCCGCCTTTTGCCGCACGGCAGAATGCGTTGGGTTCAGTTTTTCTTGCCATGCAGAAATGTCCGTAACACAAAGACCCTGTGAGGGACTTTGTGTTACGACGCTTCGCGGCAAAGCACATTTCTGTCTGTCTGCAAAAAGCTTCACTCGGTATATCCCTGCGCCTTAAAAGGCGCAGGGCAACATCTTCGATTAAATAGAGCCACACAAAGCCAAACAATTTGGGTGGGCTCGTCTTGCAATTTGCAGTATTACTTAGAATTTGGGAATGAGATAATCAGCAGACAAAGAGGGGGATATTGACGAAGAGTAGCTGCGGCACTATGGCAATAGATCATAGCCCGACTATAAAGGGGAAAACAATGCGCCGTTATTTTTCGGCTTTTTTTCTTAAAAATTCTTTCAGTACCGTTTCAACGTCTTTGCCAACAAGCTTGGAAAGAGCCACTAAGTGTACCGGACTTGGCAGGCTCTTTCCTTTGTACCATTTTGAAACAGCTTGTTTAGATACTCCAAGGCGTTTGGCAATCTCGTAGTGTGTCATTACTGGCACATTCTACCCCCATTTTGCCTCGCTGTATAGTTTCGATGTATGTGCGATGTCAGTACAGACGGCAGAAATGAGTTTACCTATAAGAGGGTACAATTTGGATGTTTCGGGAATGTTGCCTTCGCACATTTGATAGTGCAGGCACTCAAGAGATTTTACAAATTGATAGGGAGAAAGTGCTGGCTGTAAGTGACACATTTCTTTTAATTCTTCATTTGTGATGGCGGTAGGATTGTTTTCATTGTACCTCAGATTGATGGCCTCGACATTGACTGCGTACAAAGCGGCAAGTGCTGTAGCGTGGTGATCTATATCAAGAAATGGCGTGGAAACAGAATCAAGCAATTCTCCGATTGCCCGTTGTGTGTTTGAATAGGAGGGGTGATAGAAAACCTGCATACCACTGTAAATATTCGCGTAGGTTTGATTGTTGCATATAAATGCGCTCATAGATTACTTCAATACTCTTAATATTAGTAATTCCAACCAGTGGGGACTTAGCTATATTGATAAAATGCGCCTTTGTCTATAGCCTTACCAATATTGCTGTTCGTGTACAATTCTTTAGCAGTTAAAACGTCCTCGGTATCGTCAATCTCATTTACAACTGAAAAGACCTTTTCTTTTGAGTTATAACAGACACTTTTACTTGAACGGCACATCCCGCCCGCTAACGCGATGAAACAATCTACAGGTTCGTTTTTCGATAGCTTCATGAGTTCATTAATCCCAGATTTTGCAGTTGATAAAATCTGACAGCATGTCGTACTTTTAGGTATGAGTCTTCGCCATCAATATGTAGATCAGCCTGTAACCCCTTGGGGAGGTATGCAGGAGATGAAAAAGCTTATAGATAAAACGGGCATTAGCAAAAAGCTATTGGAATTAGGGTTACCCGAGGGCAAGAGTAACAATACGATTGATCCTGTAAGCA
>CAIYVS010000456.1 GCA_903929655.1 uncultured Bacteroidota bacterium
CAAATTTCAAGGAACAGATACTACGTTATACGCGTATTTTACTGGACAAAATGTATAAAGGCGAAATAGAAATAACGCATGATTTTTATTTGAAAATATTTCAGCAAAAAAAGATTCAATTAAGATACGACTATATTTTGTTTGATGAAGGGCAAGATGCATCCGGTGCTATGTTAGATGTATTTATTAATCAAAAAGCGACTAAAATAATTGTAGGTGATACTCATCAACAAATATATAGTTGGAGGTATGCGGTTAATTCTTTAGAAAAAATAGATTACCCAACATATCACCTTACGAGCAGTTTTCGTTTTGATAATGAAATTGCATCTCTTGCAACCAGGATCCTAAAATGGAAAAAACATTTTATTAAAACAGATAAGGTTGTTATTAATGGATTCGGAGAAAGTAATGAAACAAGTACCAGGGCAGTCCTCTCAAGAACAAATACAGCTCTTTTAATTAAGGCTATTGAATTGGTAATTGAGAAAAAAGAGTTTAAAAAAATATATTTTGAAGGAAGAATTGACAGCTATACTTATGCGGATGAAGGAGCGTCAATTTATGATGTATTGAATCTTTTCTTAGGAAAGCGAGGGTTAATAAGGGATAAATTAATCTCATCTATGCAAAGTATTGATGAACTGGAAGATTATATTGATAAGACGGAGGATGCACAATTGGCTTTAATAGTGGAAGTAGTAAAAAAATATGGAGAAGAGCTTCCTGAATATATCAAAAAGTTAAAAGAACTCCATATCAATAAAGATGATAAACAAAACGCGGAAATAATTTTTTCTACTGTGCATCGTTGTAAGGGTATGGAGTATGATGTTGTTACCCTGACAAATGACTTTATTACAGAAGAAAAAATAAAAGAACTTGTAGAAGAAGTAGGCGTAAATAAATTGAATGCGAATGGTAAACTTGCGGAAGAAATTAATATTCTATATGTAGCTGTTACGCGAACAAAAAATATCCTCAATATACCGGACGTTTTAGTGCCATTATCAAAAATTAATACTATTGCCACTCCTGTTGAAATTGAGGATGAAGCAACTGAAAAGAGTAAGAAAAAGGCTTATAGTATTGAAGAAATAAGAAGGACAACAAAGAATGCATATGCACCGTGGACTAAAGAAGATGATGAAAAATTGACTATATTGTTTTGCGAAAAAATATCAATTAAGGAAATTGCATTGAGATTGGATAGAGGGAAGGGGTCTATTGAATCGAGGATAAAGAAACTTGAGTTAAGAGATATTTATAATATTGAATAAGGTTGTAAATTGTAACATATGCTCAATCTTCCCAAACCCATACTTGGCGAAACAAGCGCCTTAACTATTACTACTCCCGACCTGGAGCAGTCATTGGCCTATTATAAAAAGCTGGGCTTTTCAGAATTATTCAGGGCAGACTGGCCTTTTCCCTGGATACAGATCACGGACGGGGCTTTGCTTATCATGTTGAGGAAAGAGGATAAGCCATATATCGCTCTTACATACTATGCCGGGGAGGTAGATAAGGTAGTGGCTATGCTTGATGAAAAGGGTATAGCTTTTACACAGAGGGCAAAGGAAACCGATATGCTGAAACGCTATCTTATAAGATCTCCTGACGGATTGAATATTAGTTTGGTAGGTATGTCCCCTGAAATGGGATTTAAACAGCCTCCCGGCCCAACGATGCTGAATATGCCGCAGCCGGATTTTTTTAACCCTGATAAGTATGTGAACAAGGTTTGCGGCTTGTTTGGAGAATTTGCACATCCTGTTGCGGATCTTGAAAAAGCTATAGAGTTCTGGCAGCTATTGGGTTTTACAGCAGTATCTAAGTTTTCTGCTCCTTATCCCTGGGCTATACTTTCGGATGGTTTGAGTGTGGTGGGTGCGCACCAGACAAAAGAGTTTTCTGTGCCTGCCATAACATTCTTTGCTGCTGATATGAAAGAGAAGATAGCCAAACTAAAAGCTGAAGGACTTACAAACTATACAGATAAGGGAGAGAGTAGTATGGTATTGAAAACACCGGAACAACAGACTATTAATCTTTTTAAGTTGGGGATGTAGGAGTAATTTGAAAATTTGAAAGTATGAAAATTTGAAAATGGAATGATAGAACTTCCTGCAACATATCATCAAACAGTTCTTGAAACTCGGCGACTTTATTTAAAGGAACTGAACCAGGATATCCTTAAATATGTTTTCACTTCATACGCTGATAGTGAGATATGTTCTTATTTAGGATTGACAAACGAGGAATTTGCTGTTGAAAAGTACAAGTTTGAAAAAGGACGTACTACTTATCAGACTTCCTTTAAGAATTTCCTGATGATTGATAAGCTAAGTTATAGGGTGATTGGTAAATGTGGCTTCCACACCTGGTTTTTCAATCATTACAGGGCTGAGGTAGGTTACCATTTAGTACATGAGGAAGATAAAAGAAAAGGCCTTATGACAGAAGCACTGAAAACAATTATCAGGTACGGATTTGAAACTATGAACCTGAACAGGATAGAGGCCCTGATAGGCCCGGCAAATATTGCGTCACTGACTTTGATAAGAAAGCTGGGTTTTACTGAAGAGGGAACTCTCAGAGAACACTATTACAGATATCCCAGCATCGAGGATTCTATTTGTTTTTCTTTGCTGAAAAGGGAGTATGATAAGGTGGATAACAAGTGG
>CAIYVS010000457.1 GCA_903929655.1 uncultured Bacteroidota bacterium
CAAATCGAAAGCGTACATATTCGTTTTGGCACCTGTGTATGCAGAATTAGCGTCACCAATATTTCCGAACAAGGTAGAAACGCCTATTTCAAAAGATGAATTTGAAAAAGGAAGCAATCCTAGTCTTCCGGTAAATGTTTTGTTGTTATTATTATCAGTAATACCTGCATTTTGTATCCTGCCATCAGGTAGCAATTGCATGCCATTAGTAAGACTCAGATCATAACTCCATTTCATGGTTCCAAGCAGCGGGAATCCGCCTTCTACTTCGACACCAAAATCGCTGGCCGGAGGCATATCGGCAATGCCAACAGGATCACTGGCCATTTTATTTATCCAACCAGCAGCAAGGCGTTTGTTGTAGATACCAAATGGTAAAACAAAATAACCTGCCCTGATGATCAAGCCGGGAGCTGCAAAATAAGAAACATCTGCCCAATTGACCCCAAATGTGTTGCCATCGTAAGATGGTTCAAACTCTAGTAACACTTTTTTACTTTGCCTCCATAACAACATGGGACTGAATTCGAAGGCATCGCCCATGGTATTTGTTGTTGTGGTAGCTCCACCGGATTTTGTTGAAGAATTCACAAAACCAAATGTCGTCAGACCAACTACCATAAAATGGCTATCGCCCGGTTTCTGGTAATTTACCTGTTGCTGCAAACTTGTTATGGCTTGCCAGGCTGCTGAATCAGCCGCTACCTGGTCTTGGGCAAAAACACTGTGGCTACTTAAACAAATAGCGAGTGATAAAAATGTTGTAATTTTTTTCATAAACATTTTATTTTTTAGAGATGTTTGCTGAATTGTTTGGTTTATTTTTTGACAATGTCCTTATATAATCCACCAATTGCCAAATCTGGTCTTGAGGAAGAGACTTGAAAGAGGGCATCGGGTTATTTCCTGTAAAAATTTTCCAGAATATTACTCCATCGGTTTGATTTTGAACTTTTGAAGAAGTATGATCGGCAGGGGGAACAGATAAGCCTGCAGAAGCAACTCCATCGCCCTTTCCTTTTTCACCGTGGCATGCCACGCATAAATTAGTATACAGCGCTTTTCCCTGTTCAGTTGCTTTGGTATTACCCCTGAATGGGTTTATCATGGCGTTTGCACTTTCAGGCGCCACAAATTTTTTCTGCGCAGTAACATTTAGATTGAATAGTAATGCTGTGCTGATCACTAAAATTGATTTAATACCGATGTTCATATAATATTATTTAAAGTGTAAAGATACTGTTTGTAAAATACTGTTTACTGACCATTATCAGACATTAAGATGTTTATATCTGATAACAATCATAATTTGGCATGATACTCATCATTCCACGAAAGAAGTTGATTTTAAAAATTTGCTGAATAATTTTTAGCAATTTGATTAACATGATAATTATATATGATTTTATTAATCATTTAAAATATGGCTAAGAATTATTGTAAATATTTTAGACAATTGAATATTAAATGTACGTACATTTATTTGATAAAAGTGTAAGCCAGATCACATTTTTAGTAGTAATTTTAGTATTATTTAGCTAGTAATACACTTGGTTGACCGGAAAAAAGCATTTGTAAAAACAAAGAAATAATTTCACTCACAATAAAAACAAACTATGCAAAAGAAGTATTTTATTATAGGAGGCCTGTTTGCCAGCATATTAATTTATAGCTGTGGTTCTAACCAGCAACCAGCCGCATCAGACCAAAGCAAACCGACAGCACCAGCAAGTCCTACTAATACGGATAAAGGCATAGGGAAATTTAAGGAAGTGCAGTTGACCCATCCGCTTGATGAGACTATGGTAACAAAAGGCAAAGCTATTTTTGATGTAAAATGTATGGCATGCCATAAACTCACATCTGAAAAACTGGTTGGACCAGGATGGAAGGGTGTGACAGACAGAAGAACGCCTGAGTATATTATGAATTTTGCGACCAATACGGAAGAAATGCTGAATAAGGACCCAAACGCAAAAGCTTTACTTGAAGTATGTATGGTGCGCATGCCGAATCAAAATCTGACTGATGATGAGGCAAGGGAAGTGCTGGAATTTATGAGAAAGAACGACGGTAAAAACTAGTTCTGAAAAAAATATAAAATGGGCTATTCTTTTATGAAGAATAGCCCATTTTTATTAAACCATTATTTTTTTATTTAGCAATAATAACCCTGGTCTGCAGTTTGATATCTACCGATTTATCATCAACAAATAAAAGGGTGTACATACCATTTGCAAAATCTGAAACACGAATATTAAGTGCAGGTGCGTTGCAAGATTGGCTTAATACTACCCTACCGAGCGCATCGATGAGTTTGATTGTTCCTTTTACTTCTGCGAGACCTGTAATATTGATATTAAGGCTGCTTTGCGCAGGGTTAGGATATACTTCCATGCCGGCAGCAACTGCGTTAATATTTTGAATAGCAGATGGTAAACCGCTAACATAGCCATTACCGGTAGTAAAATATTGCACAAAGCCACAACCAAAATCTCCGGCATAAGAACCTACAGGATTTCCATTAAATGCCATAGTAGATGGCACGGTTAATTTTCTTACAGTTATATAACCATTATTAATCCCTGAACCATCTTGTGCATGTACCCACCATTCCAGGCCATCGCAACTGCCATCTTCAACAATAAGCTTAAAACATCCAGCCTGGGATATCCTAATAGTATCGATATAAGTAGTGTTCAATGAAGCATTTGTCCTTGAAGTAATAAGGTTGTTATTCATATCATACAATTTCCAGTCGGTTTCGCTAAGGCCGCTGTATACACCGTTTACACCCTGATCGTTAGTCCTTAAAGTAATAATAAAACTATCTGGCCAATACGGGGCTACTTTGAATGGGGCATATATCTTATCGTTGGTGCTATCATCATCTGATTGCCCGTTAACTTGCATAATCTGTGCAAAGAAGGTAAATGTATCAGTTAGCTTTTCGATAGAAATATTATCAAGTGGGGCTATCTCCGGCAATTCAATGTCAACGCCACTTAATGAGGCAAGCGAACCGTTCCAGGTAAAAGTGTTAAGCCCGGAATCCTGAAGTCCATACCTGAGAGATATAGAACTAATGGTAGTAGCTCCGGTATTTTTTATGTGAACAACAGGTTTTCCACAAACAGGGTTTTCCCTGAAGTGGCCTTCGTAATTTGTAGGCGAGATCACATCTTCCAGAGAAGCATCTAAATTTTTATTAAATCCTTTATAATAAAACAATGTGGCATCGCAACCGTATCCGCCGCCGCCATTGCTTGTATAGGTGGAATCGAAAAGTATTTGACAATTATGTGCGGAACCAGCTGTGTAAGCTGGAAGATTATAGAAATTTGCATGAACAAGTGCGCCGGGACACCAGTTGGCTCTTTCATAGAGCCAAGTACCTGATTGGGGGTATAATTCGTTTGAGCCGCAATCCGGACGCCAGATGGTTGTCTGGTTGAGCATGTTGCTGTCTGAAAAAACCTGGTAATAGTGCGACATGAATTCACAGCATTGATTTGAATCGCTACCATGTCCTGTAACAATGAATTTCAGTGTAGCGCTCTGTGTATTTGCAGGAGTTGTATCATAGGATACGGGGAAGTGATCGTTGATGGTATTTGTTGTGCCTCCATAACCGAAGTAACCATTCCATAAACGCTTAATGCCTGTAACATCCCTATCAGACGTACCTTCAATAAAAGCAAATTTAATATTGCCAGTAAAACCCCATGAATAGCCGGAATATGCTACACGTATAGTCGCACTATCCTGCAGCAATGGATAAAAATCTGTTACGTCAAAGTAGTAGCGCTGTGTCCATGTCCAGGGAGTACGGGGTGCAGCGGCATTTGCATAAGGAGTTATCAAACGGCCCAGGTCTACGGTATCGCCTGTCCTTGTCATAAGGTAATTGTCAACTGTATAATCCCAGTCGCCGCAATATTGTGGAGTGCCGGGACAATGATATTTACCTAGTGTAAAAGTCATCCATATCTTCCTGTATGTTTTACTGCCATCGGGGAAAACAGTTACAGTATCAAAATTGCCATAATGGTCGAATTGGGTATTAGTTGAGTAGACCCAGGTAGTGTCTCCGGGATTTGCCTTTGAAAAATTAGCAAAGGACAGTGCAAATAATAAGAGGGAGAGATATTTTCTCATAGATAAAATATTAACAATAAGATAATAAGGGGGTAAAGGTATAATAATTGTGGGTGCATAAGCCTGCTTAATTGTAGAGATATTGTAAAAAAAGGAATGGACTTAAATTTATAATATTAAAATAATTAACAAACCATATGTCAATATATGTTTTTAGTAGCGATTTAAAAGGCTACCTTTGCGCACTAAAATTTTAATATGCCCGGATTTACGGTAGCCATTGTGGGAAGGCCAAATGTAGGAAAATCAA
The DNA here is from genome assembly GCA_903929655.1 of uncultured Bacteroidota bacterium. Lineage (GTDB taxonomy): Bacteria > Bacteroidota > Bacteroidia > Chitinophagales > Chitinophagaceae > JABDGU01. The sequence goes on from CAIYVS010000457.1 coordinate 4,409, forward strand.
CTTTGTTCAATCGTTTATTGGAGCAAAGGAAAGCGATTGTTGACGATATAAGTGGTGTAACGCGCGACAGGCAATATGGTATTTGCGAATGGAATGGAAAAACATTTAATGTAATAGATACGGGCGGCTTTGTTTCCAAATCTGACGATGTATTTGAGCGGGAGATACGCAAACAGGTGCATATTGCAATGGACGAGGCCGACCTGGTGCTTTTTGTGGTAGATACCACTACCGGTATTACCGGGCAGGATGAGGAAATGGCAGATGTATTAAGGCGGACTACCAAGCCAGTTTTGCTGGTGGTGAATAAGGTTGACAACGCGGAACGTGCCATTTATGCCACTGAGTTTTATTCTTTAGGATTTGATAAAACCTTTATGCTTTCCTCTATATCGGGAAGCGGAACGGGGGAATTGCTGGATGAGGTAGCCGCGTCTATAACTGACGAAGTAGTATTGCCTGAACTGGACAAAGATGGTAACCCATTGCCCAAATTTGCTATTATAGGCCAGCCAAATGCGGGCAAGTCTACCCTGCTGAATGCACTGATAGGCCAGGAACGCACGATCGTTTCTGATATTGCGGGTACAACGAGGGATACGATACATACACACTATAAACTTTTTGGTAAAGAGTTTATACTTATAGATACTGCCGGGATCAGGAAGAAGAAAAATGTGCATGAAGACCTGGAATTTTATTCTGTGATACGTGCCATACGGGCTATGGATGAGGCAGATGTATGCCTGCTGCTGATAGATGCTACGAATGGTGTGACAGCACAGGATGTAAGTATTTTCGCCCTGGCAGAAAAGAAAGGGAAAGGCATAGTGCTTATAGTGAACAAATGGGACCTGGTGGAAAAAGAAACCAATACTGCGAAGGAATTTGAAAAAACTATAAAGGAACGAATACAACCGTTTACTGATGTGCCTGTAATTTTCGCATCTGCAAAAGACAAGTTACGCATCTTCCAGGGCATGGAAAAAGCCATTGAAGTTTATGATAACAGGTGCAGGCGGGTAGCAACATCTGTGCTGAACGAGATCATGCTGAAAGAGATAGAACATTTTGCACCACCATTGTCAAGAGGCCATGCGGTGAAGATCAAGTTTGTGAGCCAGATACCTACTGTGGTACCTTCATTTGCTTTCTTTGCCAATCATCCTGATTCTATAAAAGATTCTTATAAAAATTTCCTGGAGAATAAGATAAGAAGCCATTTTAATTTTAGTGGTGTGCCTGTGAGGATTTTTGTGAGGAAAAAATAGGGGCTACTCCCGGCCCACTTCGACAAGCTCAGTATGACAAAGGAGAGGAAGTGTTAATAAATAATAAAGTATTATTAGATTTGTGGTATGACCATAAAGGAACTTAAAATAGAAGGATTTAAATCTCTGAAAAGCATTACGCTAACGGAGCCTAATCCTTTTACTGTATTTGTGGGGCCAAACGCTGCAGGAAAATCTAATATTTTTGAGGCGATTGAGTTTTTGCAGTTGTCTTCTATAATGAACATAATTGAAGTAATAAAGCTATTCGGCAACCCTGTTGAACTTTTCAATTTAAATAGTGATTATCATACAGACAAACCGTCAATCATCGTTCAAACAGATATAGAAGGCCTAGCGTTAGATATTGAACTTGATGTCTTGAGGATTGGAGAAGCAAAATTTGGAGGAGCAAGGTCGGGGGAGCCACGATTGCGTCTGAAAAATTTACCTAGCTTTTCAGAACCTAACAATTCAAAAGAACAAAATAGCAATTATTCACAGTTTGTTAATCTTACAAGACTATTCATTAATAAGTCTTCAATAGTTAAACGAAAATTGCAAGATGATTCTAGATTAGTATCTGATGCATCTAACCTTGAAAAGGTTTTAAAAAGAATATTTAAAAATGAAAACGATAAGGAAGAAATAATTGAAATACTCCAACTTTTAATTCCCGGTTTTGAGAATGTTGAAATTATTTCTGAAGCATTAAGTG
>CAIYVS010000458.1 GCA_903929655.1 uncultured Bacteroidota bacterium
GTATTACAGCAAATATTACAGGGCCAACGGGAACTACAGGTTCAGCAGGTGCTCCCGGAACAGCAGGTACAAATGGCACCAACGGCACCAATGGTACAGCAGGCACAAATGGTACCAATGGTTATACCTGGTATTCAGGAGGCAGTGCTCCGACAGCAGGTACGGGTGTAAACGGGGACTATTATTTAAATACTGCAACAGGAGATGTTTATTTGAAGAGTGCAGGCAGCTGGAGTATTACAGCAAATATTACAGGGCCAACGGGAACTACAGGTTCAGCAGGTGCTCCCGGATCAGCAGGAACAAATGGCACCAACGGAACAAATGGATCAGCAGGCACGAACGGTATCAATGGTTATACCTGGTATTCAGGAGGCAGTGCTCCTGTAGCCGGTATGGGTGTAAACGGAGACTATTATTTAAATACTGCAACAGGAGATGTTTATCTGAAGAGCGCAGGTAGTTGGAGTATTACGGCCAATATTAAGGGACCTAATGGTACTGCTGGTACAAACGCAGTAGTTGCATTTGCTGATTTTTATGCACTTATGCCATCAGATAATTCGGCTACAGTTGCAGTAGGAGCTGCAGTAGCTTTTCCCCAGGATGGACCGACAAATAGTGTAATTACACGTTCAAGTTCAAGTACAACTCAATTTGTTCTTCCGGCTATTGGTACATATATGATCAGTTGGGAAGTAAGCATAACTGAAGCCGGGCAACTTGTTTTAGAGCTTAACGGTACAGAAATTTCGGCTACCGTTGTTGGACGTGCAACTGGAACAAGTCAGATCACAGGCAATAGATTAATTACAACAACATCTACAAATAGCACTTTGCGCGTAGTTAATCCTGCAGGCAATTCCACAGCGCTTACTATAACTCCCTACGCCGGTGGCGCACAGCCTGTTTCTGCATCACTTGTAATAACACGCATACAATAAACAAGATTTTTTTTAAAGTACAAAGCTGATTACTAATGGAAAATGACTGAATTAATAAAAAGAGAAATCAAAAAGCATGGGATACTTCAAAAAGTGGGATTGCAACATTTTTTATGGCATATCATTAAGAAACGAAAACAATAAATGAAGTAATGAAAACAAAAACTATTTCAACAATCTTTATGGTATTACTCTCCTTAAGTGCTTTTGCACAACAGGATGCAGGGTTCTCTATGTATTTTTTCAACCCACTTTATTTTAACCCGGGATATGCCGGAAGCCGGGAAGCATTTTCAGGAACCTTGGTTGATCGTAACCAATGGATTGGAATGTCGGGTGCACCAACATCACAATCGTTGACCCTGCATAGCGCATTACGTAATGTCAGATTGGGTCTTGGATTAGAGATTTACAACGACCAGGCAGGCCCGATGAGGAACACGGGTATTAATTTGACTTATGCATACCATCTCCCAATCAATGAAATAACAAAACTATCCTTTGGGATCACCGGAATGCTGAATAATCTCAGCATTGGATGGTCTTCAATAAACATTGACAATCGCAATGATCCGTCGTTTATGAATAATGCTGCCACGAGTTGGGTTGGTGATGCAAGTGCAGGCATGTACCTGTACAAGCCGAGGTTTTACCTAGGATTTAGCGTAAACCATCTTTTACAATCAAGGTTTGGGACTACCCATGCTGCGGGCGCAGACCTGGCGATGTTCTACCGGCAATATTACCTTACTTCAGGTGTAGTTCTCCCAATAAATGAAAAGACTGATTTCAGGGCATCATTTTTGGGTAAATATGTTAATGCTGCACCTGCTGTTGGCGAAATTGATGGCACTTTTATCTTCTTACAAAGATTATTTGTTGGTGCAGGCTTTAGAACTGATAAAAGAGTAAATATACAAGGCTCTGACAACATGCTTATAGGGATAGTGGAATTTGAAATGACAAGTTTTCTGCGCATTGGTTATTCCTATGATTATTACCTTAATCAAACAGGAACATATAACAGCGGAACGCATGAATTCATGTTAGGGTGGGACATCAGTAGTGCTAAAACAAAATTGTCAAGCCCAAGATTTTTCTAAACAAAACGAATAAATACTTCAATGAAAAGTATATGCATTATAATCTTAGCTACGCTGTTTTGTACAACGGCTATTGCAAAAACAATAAAAGCAGACCGGCTTTTCGATAGTTGGGATTATTTCCATGCAGCTCAGCTTTACGAAAGAGAAGCTGCGAGGCATCCAGGTTCTGACATCTACTTTAAGCTGGGAGAATGCTACCGTAAAATGAACCTATATATAGACGAACAGGCCGCTTATGATAAGGTAAATGCAGAAGGTACTTACAGCAAACCGGAATTTTATCTGAATTATGGACTGGTATTGAGGATCAACGGAAAGAATGATCAGGCAAAGGCCGCGTTCAATAAATATAGCGAGTTGGTACCGTCGGATCCCAGGGGGAAATTCTTTAGTGAATCTATTGATATAGTTGCAGATGATCATAAATGGGATGAGCCGGTTTCAGTTAGTAATGTTGCTGCGCTCAATACAAAAAATGCTGAATTATGCCCGGTTTTTTACAAGGATGGGATAGTATTCACATCCAATCGGAAAACACTTGGTAGAAATAAGATTTACGGTTGGACGGGAGCAAACTACTTAGATATATACTATGCGAAAAAAGGCAATAATGATTTGAATTACACCGAAGTGACACCTTTTGGTGGAAGGAATATACTCAGGAAGTTTAATGATGGACCAGCATGTTTCTCAAAAAACTTTGATACCATTTATATTTCACGGGTGGCAAGAGAGTTGAGAGGCAAAGAAAAGAAAATATTAAAAATTGAAAGAAATAAGATTTATACGTCAACGATGAAGGATGGCAAATGGACAAAAGCAATACCGTTTCCTCTAAACAATGATATTTTTTCGGTAGCTAATCCATACCTTAGCCCTGATGGTACGCGGATCTATTTTGTTTCTGATATGCCAGGTGGGTATGGCGAAACAGACATCTATTATTGCAATCGCGAAGGTAATGGCTGGAGCAAGCCAATAAACATGGGTCCCAATATCAATACTTTTAACAGAGAAAAATATCCGGTTATGGATGCTGAAGGAAATTTCTACTTCTCATCGGATGGATACCAGGGTTTTGGTGGATTAGACATTTGTGTCGCACTGAATAATAATGGTACACTAGCAAAAGCAATACCTTTGAAATGTCCTATTAATTCTTCGGCGGATGACTTTGGAATTGTATTTCTGAAAGATGGCAAAACAGGTTATCTGACATCTAACCGTAATGGAGGCGGGCAAGGGGACGATGATATCTATTATTTTGATTTGCTCAGGAATAAGGTGGATAAGAACCTGATTACTTCTATTTATACAATAGGATATAAGCCTGCGGCGCCTAAAGTAATAGAACCCGTACCCGTTATCGTTGCAGAAGCTCCTATTATTATTAAAGCATTGCCAGAATCGGATATACTCATTTATTTTGATCTTGATAAATCTGATATACGCCCTGACGCAATTATCCATTTAGACAGTGTTATTAATTATATGACTGAATCAAAGGATGTGACATTGCTTATAGACGGGCATTGCGACAGTCGGGGCACTTCGGAGTACAATATGGATTTGTCCCGTAATCGTTGTAATTCAGCTTTGCGTTATCTCAATAGTAAGGGTGTCAGCCTCAAAAGAATGATTTGCAAAGGTTATGGATTTAGCCAATTGGTTAATAATTGCGGGAAAGGGACAAAATGTACAGACCAGGAACATCAGTTAAACCGCAATGTATATTTTCATTTTCAGAAGAAGGAGATTGTACATGCAAATTAGAATGAACTTCGTTAATCAATGAATTTTCTCTTAAGTACTACGTAAACTTTTAATTTGTCTTGCTTTCTTACTGTTACAAATAATAAAGAAGAAGCTTCATTGATTTTTTGTGGTTAGTTTTTAATTTGATCCGGTAA
>CAIYVS010000459.1 GCA_903929655.1 uncultured Bacteroidota bacterium
CAACACTTTGATGCAGCACATCTAATCCTTGTCATTATTAATTTTAAAAAAAATAAACAATCTTTATTATGTATTTCTAAGTCTCTTTTTTACATTTAAGCTAAACATCAAATCTTATGAAAAAAATCGTACTAATATTTACCTTATTAATTTGTAGTAAATCCTTATTGTTTTCCCAGGACAATCCGGGCCTGGTATTCGAAAAAGATGCCAGCAGCGGCGATAATTTTTATGAAGAGGTTGTAACTATGAACGGCGTAGGCCAGGAAGAACTTTATAAGAGAGCAAAAAACTGGGTAATGGCAAACATGAAAACTGAAGACAATAATATTTCTTTTGAGGATAAAGAATTTAAAATAGTAAATAGTGCTGGAATGAAGGTGGACCCTAAAAGTTTTATTACCTATGCTATTAATGATGGCATCATGGATTTTAAATTTCATGTTTGGGTAAAAGAGGGAAAATATAAACTGAGAGTTGATAATATTACCTATCATTTGTTAATAAATAATGGCGATAGTAAATCCACACGCTCTGAATCTTACAATGATGTAAAGGATAACAAATTTGGCAGATACCTGAGAAGCCAGGCAGATGAAAAATTATATAGCCTCGTGTACGTTTTTAAAAAGGCAATGAAAAATGAAGCCACGAAGGAAAAAAATGATTGGTAGATACGATTCAGAACATTTCCTTGATGTTGCACTGCTTTTATGACGCAGGATTCCAGACATACGTATTACACTTTACGGCCTTTTGCATCTGAAGAAGTTGGGATGTATAAAGCCATGCGCCTGGAGGCACTACAAAATGAGGCAGGCATGTTTGGCAGCACATATGCACGTGAGGCCGCTTTTAGTGATGCTCAGTGGATGGAAAGGATTGCTAACCCCAATTCAGCATGTTTAGGTTTGTATTATAAAAATGAGCTTATTGGCATTACCGGGATCATCAGGGACCATGAACAAGAGGATTTGGGGCATATGGTACAGTCTTATATACGCAAAGCACACCGGGGCAAAGGGCTTTCTACTTTGTTTTATAAAGTAAGACTGGATTGGGCCAGAGAGCACAAACTAAAACGTATCCAGGTAGGTCATAAAGCAAGCAATATGGCATCTAAGGCTGCCAACCAGGGTTTCGGGTTTAAATATACACACAGTGAACCCCGCATCTGGCCGGATGGCAGTACCGAAGATATCCTGTACTATGAATTAGAACTCTAAAATGCTATGCCTTCCTGCATTTACAATACCTGGAATATCTACAAATGATTACCATAGGTATCGCTGCAATATTCTCCAAAATAGCTATCTTGGTTCTGCAAAACAATGCTACATGTCAAAAGAGTTAATAGTAAAAAACCAAATCAGCATCCAGGCACCCGCTACTATGGTTTGGGATGCTTTGACGAATCCTGAACAAACGAAGAAATACATGTTTGGCTGCCAAACGGTTTCTGATTGGAAACCCGGTAGCCCATTACTTTGGAAAGGCAATTGGGAAGGCAAAGAAATGGTTTTTGTAAAAGGGAATATTGTCAGCATAGAACCCGGAAAATATTTAGCCTATACCACCATCGACCCTAACAATCCTGCCATACCTGATATCCCTGAAAACTATCTGACAGTCACATATAGCCTCTCAGAAAACAATGGAATTACTGAACTTACAGTTACACAGGGAGATTATTCAACCGTAGCCGACGGAGAAAAGAGATACCTGGAGACCTATAATAATGGAGAGGGCTGGAACCCTATACTAGTGCAGATAAAACAACTGGTAGAAACTGTATAAAAACTCAATGCATTCTATCTCCTCTTGGCGCCAATATAGACAGAACTTGCTCTTCTATCTTTAGCCATTGTTGCCAGGCATCACGCACTTTCTCTACCGAAAAATATTGTTCAGCCAGCTCTATAAACAAGCGGTAATGCCCGGCTTCCGAAACCATGAATTTGTAATAGAATTTGCGCAGGGATTCTTCCTCTAAACCTTCAGACAGCAAACGAAATCGCTCACAGCTACGTGCTTCTATCAGGGCACAGATCATTAATTTATGAAGCAGTTTTTCTTCGGGAGCTAAGTTCTTAGGAGTGTTTTGCAATAACAGGTTTACATAATCATCCTTGCGCTGTTTACCCAATTGATAACCCCTCTTTTTCATCTCTGCCCATACCATGCGGAAATGTCCCCACTCTTCTGTAACAATAGGAGATAAAGCATTTACAATATCCTCCCTATCCGGGTAAAGTTGTATGAGTGATATG
>CAIYVS010000460.1 GCA_903929655.1 uncultured Bacteroidota bacterium
AAGTTTTACGACATTAGGGTTAGCAAGGGTAGAGATAATAAGGAAAAAGAGCAGTAAAATAAATAGAATATCATTTAGTGCAGAAGTATGTGCCTGCGGCGAATCCCGTAATGTTTTTCGAAGGTTCATAGGACAGATTATTTCGTGTTTGTTTCCTGGAGAATATCTACGAACTCTACTGCTGCGGCTTCCATTTTGTACACATTCTTATTAATCTGGGCATTGAGATAATTGTAAGCAACATAAGACAGCAGCCCGATAATAAGTCCGACAGCGGATGTAACCATTTTGGTATAGATGCCACCTGCAATAGTTTCGAGAGAAAAACCCTGGTGTTGCACGTTGAAGAAAAGTATGATCATACCCGCGATTGTGCCAAGAAAACCAAACATGGGTGCAATACCTGCAAGCGTGCTTAATATGGAAAGGTTCTTTTCCATTTGGTACACTTCCAGCTTACCTGTACTTTCCATTGATTTCTCTATATGGTCTATGGGCTTACCTATGCGGCTGATGCCTTTATCAATCATGCGGGCAACGGCTGTATTGGTACTGCGACATAAGCTTTTAGCCTCCTGCATATTGCCTGCCTTAATACGTTCACGTATCAATGGCATGAACACAGCGTCATCAGCAGATGCTTTGCGAATGGCCAGGAGACGCTCTACAAAAACATAAACCAACAGCAGGGAGCACAGCAATAGAGGTATCATGAGCACACCCCCTTCTATAAGCAGATGGAAGAACGAAATTTTTTCTACTTGAGGGCTTGCTGCTTGCACAACAGATTTAAGGCCTGTGTCGACTTGTAGCAATAATGCTATCATGTTTGAAAAATAAATTGATTTGATGAAAATTGACCGCTAATAAACAAATGTAATAATTACGGGGGATTAGAGCGTAGGGGAAATGTTAAAAAGAGAAGTAAGTACGAAACGGTGCAAGTTTTTAATAATTTGGTAAGGTAGCACAGAAGATGTAAAACGAAAAAGCCGGAAGCTGTGCATCCGGCATAAAATATTGAAATTAAATTGATTTAAGCTATAGAAACTAGTTCGATCTCAAAAACCAGGTCTTCACCCGCTAGAGGATGATTTGCATCCAATACCACCATTTCATCAGCTACTTCTGCAATAACAACCGGGAAGATATTACCCTGGTTATCGCTCATTTGCAGCTCCATACCTATTTCAGGTACCATCTCGGCCGGAAATTCACTACGCGGGTATTCCATCATCATATCGTCATTGCGTTCCCCATAGGCATTTTCAACAGGTATCTGAACCGTTATTTTATCGCCTACAACCATCAGCAGCACAGCGTCATCAAAACCTTTAATTACCTGCCCGCTACCTACTGTAAACTCAAGGGGTTCGCGTCCTTCTGAACTATCGAAAGTAGAACCATCATTGAGCTTGCCATGATAATGAACTTTCACGGTGTCACCGCTTTTTACTTTTTGCATAATTATTGTTTTAATAAAATATAATTGTGCAAGTTAGTGTATAATATTAAAAACACAGGGGTATATTTACAGAATATTTACTGTTATAAATAGGTACCTGGGTCGTGCATTCCGGCAAAGGATTTATTGCAAATCCAACCAAAATAAAAAAAAGGATGTCTATTCATAGTCTTTGAAATATTAAAATTCGCTTGTGTACAAATGAGAAAATTAAAACAATCAACAAATCACATTTATTTCAGAATATCCCTGGTCTTTATATTTTTATTAGGTACGTATTCCGGCATTGCCCAAAGCAATAATATTTTGCCTGCCGATTACAGGATGGACACTTACTTGCCTTTACTGAAAGGTAAACGTGTGGCACTTATTATGAACCAATGTTCTTCCATTGGTAAAAGATTACTGGTAGATACTTTGCTGAAACGAAAGATAGAGGTAGTGAAAATATTTGCACCGGAACATGGCTTTCGTGGCGATGCAGATGCCGGTGCTAAAGTAAAAAATATAAAAGATAAGAAAACCGGTTTACCTATCATATCATTATACGGTGAGAATAAAAAACCTAAAAAAGAAGACCTTGCAAATGTAGACGTGGTGGTTTATGATCTGCAGGATGTTGGTGTTCGTTTTTATACTTACATAGCCACTATGCAATATGCTATGGAAGCCTGTGCTGAGAATGGAAAAGAGTTTATTATACTGGACCGGCCCGACCCGAACGGGTTTTATGTTGACGGACCTGTACTGGATACTTCCCTGCGCTCTTTTGTGGGTATGCAGCCAGTGCCTATTGTATATGGTATGACATGCGGCGAATATGCCAAAATGCTGGTAGGAGAGAAATGGTTTGAAGGGGCAGATAAACTGGATTTGAAAGTTATAAGCTGCCTGAACTATGATCATTCAAAAAAATATGTGCCACCCATCTGGCCTTCTCCCAATTTAAACTCAATTGCATCTATTTACGCCTATCCTACAGTTTGTCTTTTTGAAGGTACTATTCTGAGTGTAGGCAGGGGTACAGCAACCCCTTTCCTGGTTTTTGGGCATCCTGACTTGTTCGGAAAGTGCATCTTTTATTTTACTCCTGTTAAGACCATTGGTAATGCAAGCCCTTTATATGAAAACCGCACTTGTTATGGTTTTGTGGTGGGCGCAGACGAAACCCAGGTATTGGAGGTACTTGAAAAAAGGGTAAGAACTTTCTGGCTTGCTAATGTTTACCGTATGTTTCCACATAAAGACAAGCTGTTTAATAGTTTCTTTGATAAACTTGCGGGGAACAGAGAATTAAAAGAACAAATCATTAAGGGGGTTCCGGAGGGAACGATTCATAAAAGTTGGGAAAAAGATTTGCAGGCCTTTAAAACTATACGTAAAAAATATTTGTCTGAGAATGTACATGAAATCTAT
>CAIYVS010000461.1 GCA_903929655.1 uncultured Bacteroidota bacterium
AGAAGGACATTTAAGTGTAGAGGACTTATATAATCACGTATCCGAGCAATACAAAACGCATTTCTACTTTGGCAAGAAGAATTAAAAATTTGCTTTAGCATAGCGGCCCTAAAGCCTACTGCTGAAATTCTTCCACACTTTTATATTGGCTCTGGCATCGAATAAAAGGCTTCAGGGCCTTATCCTGCTAATCACAAATTATAAATGCACTACTAATATTCCTACCTAAAAAGGAGCATGGATAAGGAGAAGATGTAGAATATATATTTTTATAATATTAACTCTTTAGCTTATTTATGGCATTATAAAATAATGGCACAAAGGCTATAAAATTTGAATTTGTTGATTAACTTGGCGGAAAATAAAACGCTATATGAAAAGAATACTTACTCTTATTGTTGCATTACTGTTTATGGGTTCTCTAAGCTTTGCTCAGCATGCAAGACCAGCTGCTCCCAAATCGAATAAAATAGAGAAGAAAGCCGCTCCTGCAAAGGGTGATAAAAAAACAGGCACGCATGTAAAGAATGACGGCACACCGGATATGCGCTATAAAGAGAACAAGGAAATGAAGAAGGATGCAAAACCAATGAAAAAAGATGGCACACCCGATATGCGTCATAAAGCAAATAAAATGAAAAAGAATGGCACAGGGGCTCCTGCCGGAAAATAAATCACGTAATATATTTTGATAAAGGAGGTCTATAAATTAGCCTCCTTTTTTTATGCGCTACATGAGTATTATTTAGTTCGTACTTTTATAGTATAAATTGCCTTTAATATGGACAATATGGATACCGTTTCGGAAGTGATAGCCCGTTTAAGAGGTGAGGGTTATACTGAAGATTTCAACCTGCAACACGATGGCCTTATATGGACCATTGGCAATAAAAAGATAGCACACGATGAATTTGTGATTGATAGATTCTACCGTTTTGAAGGCAATTCTGATCCGGGGGATGAGGCAACTGTTTATGCTATTTCCTCAGGCAAACATAATATCAGGGGGGTACTTGTAAACGGGGCCGGCATATACACTGATAATATGACCGATGAAATGCTGGAGTCTCTGAAAATAAAAAAGTGAGCTTAATACTTAAAATAAATCTCTGTTGCCCCAAAACCATAATTGCCTTGCCATTCGTTTGTAAAAATGCGCACTTCGGGGGTATGCTTTAAGATGCGGTGTACTTCATCCCGCAATTTGCCTTTGCCAAGGCCATGTATGACTACCATCCTGTTTTTGTGGTGCACAATGGCCAGATGCAGATATTTCTGGAAGGTATCGAGTTGGAGTTTCAGCATTTCTGCATTGTTGAGGCCTTTGGGATCATCCACAAGCTGCTCTATATGCAGGTCAAGCGTATCGAGTGCGGCCTCTAGGTTTTTTGACGAGGAGGAAGTGATGAATGCAGGTTTTACTGGCAATTCGAATTTCTCTTTCTTTTCCGGTTTTTTCTTTGGCTTAAAATCATCTATCAGTAAATAGCTAAATGATGGCTCGTTTTTAATCTGCAGGTCATTAATATGCTCAAACAGTTTTGAGGGCCGTATCCTTAGTATGCCTTCTTCTGTTTCATTAGCCGGATTGGTGGTATCTGCCAGGCTCCAGTGAAAGCGGGGCTGGTCATTCATATCTGCATAGGGTATATTATGCAGGTAGATATGTCCGAATTCATGCAGGCTGCCTTCATGTTTAAATTCTGAATGAGCGGGATAACGGAGTTCATAAGTGAAACGGATGGAAACAGGTAATTCATTCAGGAGGTAGATTTTCAGATAGTCTACCAGGTCTTCCATTTCTTCGGTTTTGTAAACCGGGATAAACGAGAGATAGGCACCACGGGCGAGACGGGGGGCGCGGAATTTTTCTTTTTCAACAGGTAGTTGTTCCGGCTGAATTGAGGGTTTCTTTTCCTTGTTTTTGTCAGTGAACCATTTGAGGTAAGGGTGGTCTATATCTTCTATGTATACAGGAAAATTGATGCCGCCAACTTCTACTTCCAGCATCTGCGAGTTGATAAAAGCTATGACATGGCCTTCTTCGCCTGTGCGTTTTAGTATAATATTGTCCCCAATCGAGAATTTCATAAAAGGCCTCCCACTAGCCCTCCGAAGGAGGGGAGATGTGGTTTTAATTCATTTTATCTGTTAAAAAATCAATCATTTTCTTTACTGCTTTGCCACGGTGGCTGAGTTTGTTTTTGATGTCCAATGGGAGCTCTCCGAAGGTTTTGTCATAGCCATTGGGAATAAAAATGGGATCGTAACCAAAGCCACCTGTGCCTTTCTTTTGCGCAGTAATTGAGCCCTGGCAGATACCATCAAAATAATAAGTTTCTCCTTGCCATATCAAACAAATTACCGCTTTATAATATGCAGACCTGTCTGTCTTCCCTCTTAATTCGTCCAACACTTTTTGTAAGTTTCTTTCGTCGTCGCGTGTACCTGAATAATGGGCGGAGTCTACACCCGGTTCATTATTAAGGGCTTCTATGCATATTCCGCTATCGTCTGCAAACACATTCTTGCCGCAAAAGTCATAAATGGCAAGGGCTTTGGCATGGGCATTTTCTTCGAAAGTATGAAAAGGTTCAGGGATGTCTTTATTAAAACCAATATCTTTTAATGACAGCAGTGTGATGCCTGCTATCATGGAACGTATTTCCCTGATCTTGCCTTCGTTGTTTGAGGCTATGACGAGCTCCTGCATACTGTAAATTTAACCGCAAAGACGCAAAGACGCTAAGATTTTTAAAATGAGAGAATTTAAAAAGACCGCTGTAACGCGGTCTTTTATACAAAATATTGATGATTGAAATTACTTCCATTTTTTATTTTCAAAGCGTTCGCTTACAACGAGTTCTTTGGAGCCGGGGGTATATTTATAGAAACCTTCACCGGATTTAACACCCAGGTAACCTGCCTGTACCATATTTGCAAGTAATGTGGCCGGGGCATATTTCTGATTGCCAAAGCCCATATGTAATACATGCATGATGGAATAACAGGTATCTAGGCCGATAAAGTCTGCCAGTTGCAGCGGACCCATTGGATGTGCCATACCGAGTTTCATGATGGTATCTATTTCTTCTACGCCTGCAACACCTTCCTGCAATGCTAGAATTGCTTCGTTGATGAGGGGCATGAGGATGCGGTTTGAAATAAAACCGGGATAGTCGCCTACTACACATGGCACTTTGCCAAGGTATGCAGAAAGGTCATGAACCAGTTGGGTTACTTCATTGTCAGTAGCATAACCATTGATGATCTCAACCAAACGCATTACAGGAACGGGGTTCATGAAATGCATTCCTATTACTTTTCCGGGACGTTTTGTATATGAACCGATACGTGTGATAGAGATAGATGAAGTGTTGGTTGCCAATATGGTATGCGCGGGACAAAGCCTGTCAAGATCCTGGAAAATTTTGATCTTGAGGTCAATATTTTCTGTGGCTGCTTCTACTACTACATCGGCATCTTTTACGGCAGAGGCCATGTCTGTATAGGTGGTAATGCGCGACAGAGCTTCTTTTTTAGCTTCTTCGCTGAGGGTGTTCTTTGCCACCTGCCGGTCCATGTTTTTAGAAATGGTTGCAATGGCTTTATCCATAGCTTCCTGTTTGATGTCCATCATGTGAACCTGGAAACCAAATTGTGCAAAAACGTGACAGATACCATTACCCATAGTACCAGAACCGATTACGGTAACTACTTTGACTTTTTGTAGCATGCTGTGAATTTTTTCGTTTTGTCCGGAAGAAGTTATCTTAACCGGTGATTCCTGTGTTTGTACCATTGTTAAATATTTTTAAAAACGGCTCAAGGTAATTTGAAAATATGAAAATATGAAAATATGAAAATGCGTAATGTGTTTGATGTGAATAGAGTGGGACTATGTTCGCTTGATTAAGGGATTAGTGGGATTTTCAGAAAGATATTTCGCGGTGAAAGAAAATTTGTCTTTGTGGATAGTTTTTTGTTGATTTTCAGCAGTTTAGATTGAGTTATTGACCATGATTCGTTTGATTAAAGGATTAGTAGGATGTGTGAATTTTTCCTGGCGAAAAAAAATTTTGCCTTTGTGGATAGTGATTTATTGATTATCAGCAGTTTAGATTGAGTTATTCACAATTTTATTTCCGCTTTTTGGCCGCTTTGGTTCCGCTTTTGCCGCATGTCGGCAAAGGATATTGACTAATTTAGTTGCTCACATGGTATTAGCTTCGTCGCTTTTTGCATTGTTACTGATACTGCACAAAATGGCACATTATTGCACATTTTTTGCACAAAAATGGCACAAAAGTGGCACAAATTTGGCACATTATTGCACAATTTCGGCACAGGGTTTTTGAATTAAATAGTTGATAATCAACTATTTAATTACACCCTATGACACATTGTGGGGTAAAATGGGCTTTCAAACCGTGATTTCAAAGAACGAATTAGTTTTAATCTTAATGTTTGACTGAAATTCAGACCAAATATACGATACCCGGAAGGCAGTTTCCAAATTTTTATCTGAAAGTGGCTCTGGAAGCGGGAAGAAAAATGTTTATGGGCTGAAAGGCAGTCTGGTAGCCTGTTTGCAAATCTAAAGATTTGATGCTGTAGCGAATAAGTGAAATAAGGCTTCGCCGAGCATGGGGTTTTATGCAAAAGAAGATAACAACATTTTTGACCTTGATTAAAAAATTAAGGATATACATGAACTGTAGAATTGGACATTAAAAAAAATATCAAATTATATTTTGGCTAAAGCCGAGCTGTTACCTGAAGGTCAGGGCAATTGCGGGGAAGCACAGACGCAGAAAGAAAGTTGTGGAATTACTCCTTTACTAATTTCTCCACTTTCAACAGTAGGCCATCTTTATCATAGACCCTGATTAAATAAATACCCGGTGCCAGGCTGCTGATGTCGACCTCTCCCGGCCTCTCCATGACCCTTCCGCCTTCGGCACCTTCCCTTGAAGTAAGGGAAGGAGTTGAGGAGGTGTTATGTAATAAAACTTTGCCTTCGATGCTTGTGATATTGATGTTTACTTTTTGAGTTGCTTCAATATACAGAACAGAGCTTGCGGGGTTAGGATAAATGAGGATATTGTTTTTTGAAGATTGAAGATTGGAGATGCCGGTTGTTATTGTGGTGCAGGCTATTGCAGAATCCGGTATGGTGCATGGTACGGAGCTATGAACGATCAAACAGATGATGTCTCCCGGATTCAGAGCCCAGGTAGTATAACTACTTTGTACTGCGCCGGGTATGTTGATTCCGTTTCTTGTCCATTGGTAGGTAAGGCCTGTGTTGCCATTGGTGATATGTCCTGAAAAGGTCATGGTATCGCCTATTGCATAGGTTATCAGTGTAAGATTTGGTGGTGGTATGAGCAGGACATGCATGGTGATGGCATTGCTGATGGCACTGTCAACGGGCTGGCAGAGCGAAGCACTTGTTACTTTGCAGGTGATGATATCGCCATTGTTTACAAAGCCTGTGGTAAGGCCCGAACTTGTTGCACCTGTAATATCTACTCCATTTCTCCGCCATTGGTAAGCAGGACTTGATGCATTGCTGACTGTTGCTGTGAGGGTAATATTTGCTCCGGCACATATGGTATCAGAGGGGGAAACACTGATGTTAATTATGGGAGGCCCGGTAAGGGGACTTACTGTAGCAGGAACATTGACGGTATCTGCACAACCATTGGCAAGCGTAAATATGGCATGGTAGGTACCTGTATTGGCACTCGTGGCATTGGCTATGAAGGGATTTTGTATAGTTGCAGAAAACGTATTGGGGCCTGTCCAACTATAGCTAACGCCCGCTTTGCTGACCACACTGAGCGTATTGGTGTCCTTGTATTTCCCCAGAATGTAATTGATTTTCAGATAATTTTAAACAAATTTAACAGTGTTCATTAATTCACAATATCTAGGTGTGAACATCGGTAAAGGCCATTCAAATGGCTCTAAATGACACTTAAAATTGAGTTGAAGGTGTAAGCATGTTGAAAATAAATAAAAAATTTGCTCAAAATAATAAAAAATTTCACCTTTACATTTTGACTGTGGTCAGCAGTCCTTAAAACGGCTTTTCCACCCACCCACCCACCCAGGAACGTTCTTTTTCTTCTACTGGTGTTTGCAAACCTTTCTGCTGTTTTTATAAGGG
>CAIYVS010000462.1 GCA_903929655.1 uncultured Bacteroidota bacterium
ACCTACAATCATTTTAGGATATTGATCAACATGGTGCCCACGAATGAAACCAGACAACATGCCTATCACATTGGGATGTCCGAGCATCACAATTTTTGTTTCTTTAAAAAGGTTCATGTGTGCTTCTAATGAATCTGTTTCATCTTCACAATGACCGCAAAGCGGATTAAATATCATTACGAAAAGATTGCTTTGAGACTTCAGATCAGCATTTACAATACTCCCCCCATTTAAGAATGATAATTTAAATTCGGGTAATGGCGAACCGATTTCCTTGTAATCAACTTTTTTTTGAATGCTCTTTGCCACAGGCTTCTTTTGAGCATAGCTACTCACAACACCTGAAAATAAGATGATAACAAGAATTTTCTTTAGCATAGCAAATAAATTTATAGAAAAAATTACTGAATGTATTCTTTCAGGGAATCAATCGATATATCACCATTAAAAGATTTGATAAGATTTCTGTTCTTATCATATACATTTATTTGTGGCAGCATTTTGTATGTAAAAATTCGATCAATCAGCTTAGTGCTGTCATTAGTAAGCCATATCGGTGCGTATTCTTTTGTACGATGTCTCCTCTCAAATTCCTGCATATACGGCTCCATACCCGGGGTCGCCACCATTAATAATTTCGTTTTATTAAACAACGCAATGTTTTTTTCCAAAAGTTCCGTCATGTTTTCACAATGGCTGCAGGTTGGATTAAATAACATTAATAATAAATTGCCATTATATTGTACATCTTTATTTGTAATGATCTTACCATCAATAGTTTTTACCATAAAATTAGGTAAGGGTGTACCAATCGCCTTATAATCGGTCACTTCTGCCGAAATACCACTTGTTTTTTCAGTCATTTGCCGGGATGAGGCACTTCCTGTTTGCCTGATATTCACTCCCGAACTGGGACGAACACCCTCCTGGGCAAATATAGTTCCTGTGCTGAAAAGGCAGCTTATGATTAGTAACTTGCGTAGCATAGAGCTAATTTAGGTATTTACTTTATAACAAGATCATAATTTTATGCAAATACCATCATCAAATATACCTTTAGCAGAGCGAATGAGGCCCAAAACGCTGGATGAATTCATAGGGCAAGAGCACCTTGTTGCCCGGGGCAAAGTGCTTGAACAAATGATTCATACCCATAAAGCACACTCTATCATCTTCTGGGGCCCTCCGGGTGTAGGCAAAACTACTCTTGCCCAGATAATCGCGCATTCACTTGATATGCCTTTTTTTACACTGAGCGCTATTGACAGCGGAGTAAAAGAAGTAAGGGCCATAATAGAACAAGCCCGTAAAGCAGGACATGCATTATTGTTCATAGATGAGATACACAGGTTTAACAAAGCACAACAGGACAGCCTGCTGGGCGCTGTTGAGAAAGGTATATTGACACTAATTGGCGCTACTACAGAAAACCCTTCTTTTGAAGTTATCAGCGCTTTGCTTAGCCGCTGCCAGGTATACATATTGAAACCTTTAACAGAAGAACATTTAAAGTCATTGGTCACAAATGCTATTCAAAAAGATGATTGGCTGAGGAGACAAAATGTACAGATTAAAGAATGGGGGGCCCTCTTGCAACTTAGTGGTGGCGATGCGCGAAAACTACTTAACCTGCTGGAATTGGTATCTTCCTCTTTACAAGGACCTCAAAGAGTAATTGATAACGATATTGTACAGGATGTTGTACAAAACAAAATGGCATTATATGATAAAACAGGGGAACAACATTATGATATCATTTCTGCCTTTATAAAATCAATGCGGGGCAGCGACCCCAATGCCGCTGTGTATTGGCTGGCCAGGATGATAGAGGGTGGTGAAGACCCTAAATTTATAGCACGTCGCATGGTAATACTTGCCAGTGAAGATATTGGTAATGCCAACCCCAACGCTCTTTTATTAGCTACCAGTTGTTTCCAGGCTGTGGAACTGATCGGTTATCCCGAATGCCGAATCATTCTTTCCCAAACAGTCACTTACCTGGCCTCATCCCCCAAGAGCAATGCTGCTTATATGGCTATTAATAAGGCACAGGAATTAGTGAATAAAACGGGCGATCTGCCAGTGCCCTTGCACATACGTAATGCGCCTACTGGTCTTATGAAAAACCTGGACTATGGCAAAGGTTATAAATATGCACATGATTTTCCGGGCAATTTTGTAAGCCAGGAATTTTTGCCGGACGAAGTATCAGGTACTAAATTATATGAGCCGGGTAATAATGCGACAGAAGGCCGCCTGCGTGAGTATCTGAAAACCTGTTGGAAAGAAAAATATCATTATTAAAATCCAAATCGAAAATCATAAATTACAAAGTATTTTTGCCGCTTATGAAGAAATCTGCTTACCTGGGATTAGCTCCTGTAATGATAATTTTACTGTTTGTTGCGGCCTGCAATAATAACACACCCAAAACAACAAGTCCTGAAGTTACAGAAAAGAATAGATGAACTTAATGAACAGAAACAAATAGAGCTGAAAGCTTTTGAAAATGAGAAAATTATCCTCTCTAAAAAGTATTTC
>CAIYVS010000463.1 GCA_903929655.1 uncultured Bacteroidota bacterium
GTTGGTATTTTTTTGTATATAATGAATATGATGACAATTTTAGGGGTATATCAAATGAGGTGAACGCTTATATTAAAAAAGGCCTCGATCAATCTCAGTTAAAAAATATCGCAAGTCAATTTGGTTTAGTTTCCATTCAACAAAATGCATTTGATAACAGGCTATATCATTTATTTTTCTCTAAAATAAATCCATTAAATACTCTTCAAATTTCAAACGCTTTATATGAAACGGGAAACTTTGAATCAGCACAGCCAAATTTTTGCGTAACATTAATTTCGAATCATCGTTATGGTCCTCATTGGTCGGCAAGTTGCTCAATCCAGCCTCCTGCATATAACCCTAGTTTATTTAACCCTGCTCCACATGATTATTTATACTACGAATGGGCTTTACAATACAATCCCAATCCCGGTTCGAATCCTTTACAATTGCCAAATCAATTTTGTGCCACTTATTCTACTTGCGCAAGCACTTATTTATGTTCCACCGGGCCATATAGCAACGTTCTTGCAGATATTAATGTTTGTGGTGTATGGAATAATTTTGAAACTGGTACGGGAAATATTTTATCTACCCCTATTGATGGTACAGGAATAAAGGTTGCCGTAATTGACGATGGTGTTGCTGTCCAGCATCCAGCCCTTTCATCTAATTATAGTGGCGTTGGTTATGATGCAACAGGTTCTCCGCTTAATATCTATAGCCCAGCAATAGACGGAGCTCCTGGGGACTATGACGATCATGGTACAAAATGTGCTGGAATTATCCTTGCAAATCATAGTTATAATAGTTTGAGTACAATTTATCAGCCATCAGGAGTAGCCCCTGGAGCAACCATTATACCTGTTCGTATGGTTGTAGGCGGAAATATTACATGTACTGGAGGACAGGGAGTTAGTACTGACACTTGGGTGTATAATGCTATTGAATGGGCATCTCAATATCAGGGAGGAAATGCTGACATAATAAATTATTCGTGGACTGGGCAATTAGGATGGGACAATAGCCCTCCCACTGCAATTTTAGTGCAGGCATTTAATGACGCTACAACTTATGGTCGCGGGGGATGCCCTCCAGGAGCGTCAGTTTGTCCACCAGGTGTTTCTGCTGGCGACGTAGGTAAGGGTTGTATTATTGTAGCATCTGCTGGTAATAATAATTATCCAGCTATTAATTGGCCATCTTCAATGCCAAATATTATTTCTGTTGGAGCAAGCAGTATGTGTGGTCAGAGGAAAAGTGCTTCTCAAAACTCCGCATGCATTAGCAATTCTACCAACATGTGTAATATTTGTGCTGATTTCGTACAACCAAGCATTCCCCCAGTTTCAGTAAGCTGTGATAATCAAACGAATTGGGGAAGTAGTTATGGATTTGGAGCCACTTTTAATGCCCTTACTTATGACCAGGTTAATTTATCTAATAATACTAACCCTCTATCAGGTTACTTATCTGTACTTGCCCCGGGTGTTGATATTTTCACTACAGCATTGGGTAATTCAAACTATTTGCCTATTATTTATTCATGTGATGTTACTCAATCTCAACAAAGTAATGACCTATATGACCCGCAATTTGGCGGAACTTCTGCTTCTGCTCCTTTTGTCGCAGGGGTTGCAGCACTTATGCTCCAGGTAAATCAATGCTTGAAATGGGATGAAGTAAAACATATTATTCAAATTTCTGCAGATAAGATTCCATCTTTATATACTTTTTATAACCTTATTAGTAATGATCCTGATGGTTCCTGGAGTAGGGAAGCTGGATATGGAAAATTGAATGCAGAAAAAGCTGTAACACTTGCCTATGATATTTACAAACAGAATATTGATGAAACAACTTATCCTGCACCTCTTCCAAAAACATATGAATCTCCGCATAGTATTTTTGCAGGTAAGAACGTAACAGATATTATTCCTACAGGCTATTACACAGTAGACAACACTTGTAAAGTTACTTTTAATGCTGCACAATCAATTTCTCTTGAGCCTGGATTTGAAGCGGTGTATGGATCTGTATTTTCAGGTGAAATAGATTTTACACAATGCAACCTGGGCAATCACCATTATAAACATACAAACAATACAAATCATGCAACAAAAAACAATCAGAATAATGATACTTATTCCCAATTTCCAGCCATTTCAGGAAATGCAATTAATAATGTCAGGATTTATCCAAACCCTGTTAAAGACTTGCTGAATATTGATTTTATGCTGCCGCAGGATTCAAAAGTATCGTTTGAAATATCTGACTTATTAGGACAAAAATTTGGTAATCTTCAGGAAAGTGACCTTAAAGCAGGTACACAAACAATTACGCTTTCAACGCATAGTTTAGTACCGGAATTTTATCTGGTTGTAGTTAAAACAAATATGGGATTGAGCCAGTTTAAGTTTATTAAAAACTGACAAAAATTGTTAAAATGTCAAAATGCATATTAATAATATTAAATTTGTGGCATTTTATTCTAAATAATTCGTAATTTGCATTTGAAATAAGATACCGCGTGATGAAAAAATATTTATTTATTGTTTTTAGTTTTTTAGGTTTATTCTCCTATAAGAGTGTAAATGCTCAATCATTTACCACTCAGATGGATACTGTGTTCGCCACTTACAGTGGAGGAACGCTCGTTGCCCCCGACTATATTTCGACGCCTTCAAGCAATGATTCATTAAGACTGGCTTGGAGAGTAATAGCGACTAATTGGCCTTCCGATTGGTTACCATATTTGTCTGTTTGTGATAATAACAATTGTTATTATAATGGAACTCATACCTTATGGAATAGCACTACAAATACTGGAGGGGCACAGGTCTCCCTTTATTATAAAGGCACAGGTACAGGTACCTACAACGATTTCCATGCCGCACTCAGTTTAAGTACTGTCACTACATCTGGCACATTTTGGTTTACTATTAAACTGGCTAACTTCGCGGATACCACTTTCACAAAGAATATCACTTTCGTAATTACAGATAACACTACCGCAGTACGTAATGTTTCATCCTATCCAGAAGATATCGTACTCTACCCTAATCCGGCACATGGTGAAGTGAACATAGTATATGGTGCAGGTGCAGGTGTAAAAAACATTGCTATCTATAATCTCATTGGTAAAGTAGTAAGTGTTTTTAAACCCATCGATAACAGCAGTGCTCAGCTATCTATCGAAAACTTACCTACAGGTATTTATTTCGTTCGCTTGATGGATGCCCAGGGTGGCTTGGTGGCAACACGTAAATTTACAAAGCAATAAGACTCTTTATTTATTATATCCTTTTCCCGGATCAAAAAATAAGCTACTGATAAAATCAATAGCTTATTTTTTTTGATATTATTATTGTAATTTAGTATCATAAACTTTAGATCGTTACCTTATCTATACTTTATGAATACTAAATTACGCGCACTCCTTATTTTATTTTCATTCTTTTCCCTTCAGCTAAAAGCACAAAAAACTTTTATCGAGGGAACCATAGTTTATAATGTA
>CAIYVS010000464.1 GCA_903929655.1 uncultured Bacteroidota bacterium
ATCTGGTCCGCCAATATTTACAGTAGTAACTATGTCTGTATTACTCGGGTTACTCATGTAGTAAGTACATGCAGTGCCGTTATTAGTTTTAAGTTGGGTACTCTCAAAAGGATAAAGAGAAAGCGTATCCACTCTTTGCTTAGTCAGGTTCTGGCAATACGCAGAACTCCAACTAAGCATAGAAAGGATAAAAGAAAAAATAAAAAAACCCCTTTTGATAAAATTAACGGGCCAGTTCAAGTTAGCTATTAGTTACACACTGAATTGCCGCAGTTGCATCATTCTGTATGTTGGTAATATTAGTAATAGTTACCTGTGAGCCAGTAAAATTTCCAGTGCCGATCACTGTAAAAGAAGGTGAATTAGGCGGCAAAGTGAAAATATTATCCAGGGTCTGCTGGAGTTGGCCATTTAACGAAGCTATAATCCCGGTAGCTGGTGCACCGGTAATTGCGATAACTAAGTTATTTGCTCTGCTTGCATTAGAAACAGTAATTGTTGATGAGGAACCATTTGCTGTGTTCCATATACAATTCTGTCCTGAAGTAATTGATGCTGTTCCGTTTTGGTTGATTACTGGATTTGGACTTGCCATGGTGTGTTTTTTTTAAGGTTAAAAATGATGATTTTGTTATGTGAAGTAAAAGTAAAAATTTATTTTACAAATAAAAATTTATTTTGTAAAAATTATTTTAAAATAACAAACGCACTTTATCAACGATAATTTGCAGAAAGAGGCAAATATCTCCAGCCCCGCTGCAATCCGGTACGGGAAATATTCCATAGGTGCATTATGAATTTTGCGAGGACTCATTTGATGTAAGCAATAGAAAATCAATTGTATATGAGCTACCTGAACATGCCCAAAAGGTAGGAAATTATGAATGAAAATTTGAAAAATAATGTTGGAGAAACCTAACCTAGAACCTTTTGAAATTATTTCTATCAAGATAAAAGAGACTCATAATCAGGTGGTCCCAGGTTCAAATCTTAGTGAGCCACTAATTTTTTAAGAAAGGCCCCATTTTCGCGCACTTCCTTTTTTTTGAACAACCAGTTGTCCCATTGGTTGAACAAGAAGGGTTTCTGCAATATTCGTAAATTAGGGTTTTTATTAAACATGTTACCCTCGCCGATAAGCCAGATTGTTTACAATTAAAATAATAATTATGAAAATAATAATTACTCTTTTTATTGTTACCGTAAGCACTGCATTGCAGTTATCTGCGCAACCCGCAAGCTATGCCGCGAGGGGAATTGGTGGTGGAGGTGCGATGTTTTTCCCGAGGATAAACCCGGCTAACGATAATGAATATTATGTGGCCTGCGATATGAGCGAGTTCTTTCACTCTACAGACTTTGGCAATACCTATACGCAGCTGCCCTTTACGAAGTTGCAATCGATGAATGTATCAACTTATGAATTTACACACGATGCCAATATTGCATATAGTAATTTTAATGATGGCAATAACGGTTACCCGGTAAAAACCACAGACGGAGGTAATACGTGGACACAATTGGCTGGCTTCAATTCCAGCAACGGGGAAGTGTACGGGATGGCGGCCAATTATTATGATTCGGCACAATTGCTGATGAACTATTACGGAAGTATTGTTTGTTCAAATGACGGGGGGGCTACTTTTCAGACAGCTAAAACTGCTGCCAGTAATGCTGCGGGCATAAGAATGTGTGGTACTTTTTTTGACGGTAATAATATTTATGTGGGTACCAATGAGGGGATATTATTTTCAGGCAATGGTGGTACTTCCTTTAGCCTGATGACAACTACAGGCATAGCTGCAGGACAAAACCTGTTGAGCTTTTCGGGTGCAAAAGTGGGTGCAACAACGCGCTTCGTTTGCATTACCGCAAGCAGTGCTAATATGTATTGCGGCCTGATGCCTTACGATTATAGTGGACTTGCTGCGGGCATTTATACGATGGATAATGCAAACGGTACCTGGGTTTCAAAATCAGCGGGTATAACATTCTCTAACGACAATGTAATGTACAGCTGCATGGCCTGGAACGATATTAATACTATGTATCTTGGGGGCCATGATAACGCGCTTGGTGCGCCCCTTGTATATAAATCTACCGATGCAGGTACGACTTGGAACAAGGTTTTTAAATCAACCACTAATCAGAATATTTTTACGGGTTGGAGTGGCTACCAGGGAGATAAGAACTGGAGCTGGGGCGAAACAACTTTTGGAATAAGCGTGGCACCACTTAACTCAAGCAAGGTGATCTTTGGTGATTTTGGTTTTATGCATGTTACATCAGACGGGGGTATTAACTGGAAACAGGCTTATGTAAATACAAGCGATCAGCATGCGGAAAATGCGGCTACTCCCAAGCAGCAAAGTTACCATTCTATAGGTATGGAAAATACTACATGCTGGCAAGTGTTCTGGCAAAGTGCAGATAATATGATGGCTGCCTATAGCGATATAGGTGCTGTACGTAGCGCCGATAGTGGCACCAGCTGGGGATTTACTTATAATGGT
The DNA here is from genome assembly GCA_903929655.1 of uncultured Bacteroidota bacterium. Classification (GTDB taxonomy): domain Bacteria; phylum Bacteroidota; class Bacteroidia; order Chitinophagales; family Chitinophagaceae; genus JABDGU01. Next base: position 2,514 of record CAIYVS010000464.1, read on the forward strand.
ATGAGCCCCAACTCCACCTACCGTATTGCAAAAACATCAACGGCAATGTATGCCGCTACATCAGGCATACATGATATGTACCAGAGCACGCGGCTAAAGGATGCGCAACTGGATGCCAATGATGCAAACGGAAAGATCATGTACTCTGCTGATAACGGAGCGAACTGGAGCACATTGCATGCCTTCAATCATCCTGTTTTCTGGATAGCGGTTGATCCAAATAATAGCAATATAATGTATGCCAGTGTGGTAGATTACAGTGGTGGCGGGGCTTCTATGCAGGGTGGCATATGGATGACTAATAATTTGGGAAGCCTTGCTTCTTCTACATGGACGCATTCGGCGGCACCCCCACGCACAGAAGGACATGCAGCCTGCATCGTAGTATTGAATGATGGTAAAGTGCTTTGTACTTTCTCTGGTCGCATTTCGGGTGGGAGCACTTTTACTGCAAGTTCAGGTGTGTTTTTGTATGACCCCGCTGGCAGCCAATGGACTGATGTCAGCGATGTAAACATGCACTACTGGACAAAAGATGTTGTTGTTGATCCATCGGATTCTAACCAGAATACATGGTATGCCTGCGTGTTCAGCAACTGGGGCAGCACTGCTAGCGGCCAGGGTGGTTTATACAAGACTACGAATCGTGGCAGCTCATGGACCAAGCTTACCGCTTCACAATTTGACAGGGTAACTTCAATAACGTTCAATCCTCAAAATCATAACGAGGCCTATCTTACCACAGAGACACAGGGCCTGTGGATGAGCAGCAATATGAATGCCTCTACACCTACATGGACTCTTGTAAGCTCTTATCCATTCCGCCAACCTGAGCGCGTTTATTTTAATCCTTACAACCCAAATGAAATGTGGGTAAGCAGTTTTGGCAATGGTATGAAGCTTGGCACTTTTTCTTCAACTACTAATGGTATACCAGTAGTAGCCAATAACAATATTTTGCGTGCTTATCCTAACCCTGTAACAGATAATCTGATCATAGAATCGGAAATGAAGGGAAGTTTACAGATATTTAGCGTGCTTGGGGCAAAGGTTTATGAAGGCAGGCTAAATGTGGGCAAACAATTTGTTGATACACGCGGTTTGGCTGCGGGGATGTATATACTAAGGTTTACAAATGCAAATGGCAGCGTAGTAAAGCAGATGAAATTTCTTAAAAACTGAAATTTTTGGTAGAGCCAAAGCTACAGATATCGAACTGATTAATTCATGATATTGAGATTTTAATACAGCCTGGTGTGTTTTTTTAATAAACCTATTTTGAACGACAATAGTTGAGGCGTGGCGGGATGACTACCTGCAGTTCGAGCCATTTAGTAAATGATCTTAACGATTTTAGACTTTTTACTTTAGTTAAAAATATTTCGTTATTGAAATAGATAGCCATCTTGGGATGACTGGGGTACAGATTATAGCGGATTCGAAAAGATCCGTTTTTTAATTTACTACAACATTTAAAATATTTAGAATTGATATGAAAAGGACTGAAAATCCTTGTGTCGGCGGATCGATCCTGACCCATTGTTAAGTCCCCTAATTATCATAAATCGAAAATAATTACACGCTCATAAAAAAAGCGTGAATTATATAAACTATTTCTAAGATCATATAATGCTTACCAGTTTAAAGTGGCACACCTTTGTATCATTAAATATAAATAGCATTCACTTCTAGCGATATGGGGAAACCTGAACTGGGAAATAAACTAGAATTACGGAGTGTATTAGCAATAAAAGGCTTTAGCGAAAAACTGAAATTAGATGTGTTATTCGTCGGAATATAAATGGATTTCTTGAGGAAATAAAAAAGCCGGGTTTATAGTTAGCGGAAAAATGAGCAGAAGCAATATTGTTTGAAAGGAAATCCTTAAAACCTGCATCTAAATAATCTCAAAAAGTAAGAAGCATTCGGATACAAAAGTTAGTTTTCACAAAAATCAATGATTTATATGGACACATTCAATGACAATAAAAACCTTTCCGAAAGGTTTACGGTGAAAGAAAATAATATATTTATAGAGGGA
>CAIYVS010000465.1 GCA_903929655.1 uncultured Bacteroidota bacterium
AATAAAAAGAATTATTGATAAACAATTCTCTAAAACAGATAGTACTGCTGTACAGGCATTTACAGCAAAAATGGGCATCCCTAGCGGCAGTGGTATTGACTATATAAATATAAATGAAATCATATATTTTGAATCTGTAAGCGGCTATACAAAAGTCATTACGCAGCATACAGAAATACTAAGCTCTTTTAACCTTGGAAAATTTAAAACCAGTACTGAAGGGCTGCCATTTTACCAATTGCACCGTTCTTATATTGTAAACCTAAATCATGTAAAACGGTACAATACTATAGGAGAAGTCGTTATGACAAATAATAAAGTAATACCAGTGTCCAGAAACCAGAGAGATGAATTTATGCAGCTTTTTAGTATGATAAATAGGGGCGGGGGAGAATGAAGAAACGCCAATACTGGTAAAATGTTTTCTTTTGCGTTCCCTGATTGATTTTTAGAGACAGGCCGAATGTTTTCACTCCTGCTTTTAAGTGGAACCAGCCCTGCCAAAGAAAAATCATAATAAATTCCCAATATCTCTGAACTTTGTGCTTTGAAAGCATACCCTGAACCAATATTTGCTTAAAATTTCGTAAATTAGAGATACGGAATACGATATGCAGACAATTACAGCGCCGATATATAATAAAAATGAAGAGGAAGAGAAGAAACTGATCCTTAGGGAGTACCGTGCCTTGCTCAGGGCTTTAAAGCAGCGCCTGAAGAAAGGGGACAAGACTTTGTTACGCAGGGCTTTTGAAATTTCACTGGATGCGCATAAGGATATGCGACGCAAATCCGGGGAGCCTTATGTATTGCATCCTCTTGCTGTTGCAAGGATCGTGGTAGAGGAAATTGGGCTTGGTGTTACATCTTCTATTTGCGCATTGCTGCATGATGTTGTGGAGGATACGGAAGTTACACTGGAAGATATAGAGCATGAATTTGGCCCCATTTTTGCCAAACTGATTGATGGGCTTACCAAGATATCGAATGTAGTAGACCTTAAAGCAGATACTACCATACAGGCCGAAAATTTCAGGAAGATATTGCTCACTCTTGCGGATGACCCAAGGGTAATACTGATCAAGCTGGCAGACAGGCTGCATAATATGCGCACGCTGAGCAGCATGAGCCGGGAAAAACAATTAAAAATATCTTCAGAGACAACTTATATCTATGCTCCTCTTGCCCATCGTTTGGGTTTGTACGAATTGAAATCTGAACTGGAAGATCTGGCACTAAAATACACCCAACCCGAGGTGTATGAAGAAATAGCTAATGGCCTGCAGGAAACCAAGCGCGAAAGAACAAAGTATATCAATGAATTCATTAAACCTGTAAAAGATGAATTAACAAAGAATGAGTTTGAGTTTGATATATATGGCCGTCCCAAAGCTATCCATTCTATATGGGAGAAAATGAAGACCAAGCATGTAAGCTTTGAGGAAGTATATGATCTGTTCGCGATCCGTATTATTCTTGATACGCCATTAGAGCGGGAGAAGGAAGATTGCTGGAAAGTATATTCTATCATTACCAATTTTTACCGTCCCAGCCCGGAGCGTTTGCGGGACTGGATCAGTGTGCCGAAAGGTAATGGCTATGAAGCTTTACATACTACCGTGATGGGCCCCGGTGGCCGCTGGGTGGAAGTGCAGATACGCACTAAGAGAATGAATGAAATAGCTGAGAAAGGACTTGCTGCGCATTGGAAGTATAAGGAAGGCGGTGTTATGAATCCTGCGCAGGAACATAAACTGGATAGCTGGCTGCACCATTTGCGGGAAGTGTTAAATAATCCTGATACAGATACCCTGGATTTTCTGCAGGATTTTAAATTAGACCTTTTTACCGAAGAGATATATATCTATACCCCTACAGGTGATATGCGCGTATTACCAAAGGGTGCCACTGCCCTTGATTTTGCATTTGATATACATTCTGAACTGGGTGCCCGTTGTATAGGCGCTAAGGTAAATTATCGCCTGGTGCCTTTGAGCCATGTGCTGAAAAGCGGCGACCAGGTAGAAGTGATCACTTCATCCAAGCAAAAACCCTCGGAGGATTGGCTGGCATTTGTGGTAACGGCAAAAGCCAAGTCGCGGGTAAAGTATTACTTGAAAGAAGAGAAGCGTAATATTGGCGAGGACGGTAAGGCCATGCTGAAACGCAAGCTGGACCATATGGGGGCACCGATGTCCCCGCATAATGTGAATGAGCTGTGTTCGTATTTTAAGAAGCCATCACCTTTAGACCTGTATTATGCTATAGCTGTCGGGACCATTGATGTGAAAGAACTTAAAGATTTTAAAGTTCATGGTGACAAACTGGAGCAGCCGGGCAAAGAGCTAAAACTGGAGACCAAAAATCTTGTTTCTCACGAAGAGGCTGCAAAACACAAACCCGCAAAAGGTGGGGGAGAGTTGATCATTTTTGGCGAGAGCTCTGATAAAATATTGTATAAACTGGCCCAGTGCTGCCAACCCATACCGGGGGATGATGTATTTGGTTTCATAACATCAGGCGAAGGATTGAAGATTCACCGCACAGATTGTCCGAATGCAGCGCAATTGCTGGCTAATTACGGACACAGGGTGGTTAAGACCAAATGGGCCAAGAACAAGGAAATATCATTCCTGAGCGGTTTGCGCATCATAGGGCTGGACGATGTAGGTGTGATACAGAAGATAACCAATATTATCTCCGGTGAGCTGAAAATGAATATGCGCTCCCTTAGCATAGACTCGAAAGACGGTATCTTTGAAGGCAATATCATGGTGTACGTGCATGACAGGGACGAACTGGATAACCTAAGCCACAGGCTTGAATCCCTGGGGGGCATTAATAAAGTGGAACGTCTGGAAATACCCGAAGAATAGCCCTTCATTTATTTATGATTTGCGATTTTTGATTTATGATTGCTCCTTAATTAGCGATTAGCAACTTACGACTTATGACTTACGACTACAATTCATATAAAGAACTAGCCCAAACCGCTGCCGATTTGCAATATGCTGCTGCTGTGCTGGAATGGGACCAGGAAGTATATATGCCCTCAAAAGGCGCTACTTTTCGTGGCAGGCAATTGGCTACGCTGGCTAAGCAGGCGCATGAAATGCTGACCTCCGAAAAATATGAACAGGTATTAAAAGCGCTTATTGATGATAAAAGCCTGGATGAAATACAGCAAAACAATGTAAGGCTGGCTTTTGAAGATTTTGAAAAAAATAAAAAACTCCCCTCAGCATTTGTTGAAGAACTGAGCAAGCAGACCAGCCTGAGTTTTAATGCCTGGATAAAAGCCCGGCAGGAAAATGATTACCACATCTATGAACCCGAATTGAAGAAAATGATAGCTCTGAAAAGAAAACAAGCAGAGCTATATACCTATGAAAAACATCCCTATGATGCATTGCTTGATGAGTATGAAAAAGGTGCAACAGTAGCCATGCTGGACCCCGTTTTTAAAATGGTTCGTGAGGAGCTGACTCCCTTTCTCAAAAAGATTGCAGGAGCAAAACAAGTGAATGATGATTTTTTTCATCGCAATTTTCCCAGGCAGGAGCAGTGGGATTTTTCAATGGATGTTTTAAAGAAGATGGGTTACGATTTGGATGCGGGCAGGCAGGATATTTCTGAACACCCCTTCACTACATCTTTTTCTGCAGAGGATGTGCGTATAACTACCCGTGTTGATGAAAATAATTTTGCCTCTTTGTTATGGAGCAGTATACACGAGGGTGGCCATGCGCTGTATGAACAAGGTTTGCCTGCAAGTGAATATGGATTGCCATTGGGTTCCGCAGCTTCTTTATCCATTCATGAATCGCAATCGCGCCTGTGGGAGAATTGTGTGGGCAGGTCGCAGGGTTTCTGGAAATATTTCTATCCCAAATTGCAGGCTTATTTTCCCCAGTCATTAAAAGATGTTTCTCTTAATGATTTCTATAAAGGCATGAACCAGGTTAAACCTTCTTTGGTGCGTACTGAAGCCGATGAGGTGACTTATCATTTTCATGTGATGATACGCTATGAAATAGAAAAAGGACTGATAGACGGCTCTTTAAGACCCGAAGATGTTGCTGCCAAATGGAATGATATGTATGAAGCATATCTTGACATAAGACCGGGAGATGATAAAACAGGGGTGTTGCAGGATGTGCATTGGAGTCACGGAAGTTTCGGGTATTTCCCTACTTATTCGCTGGGTAGTTTTTATGCAGCGCAATTTTTCGAACAGGCACAAAAAGATATTAGCGGACTGGCAGGGCAGATAGAACAGGCTGAGTTTGGAAATTTGCTGCAATGGCTCCGGCAGCATATTCACCAATATGGCAGGCGTTACCGCTCTGATGAATTGTGCAGGAATATTACAGGGCGCAGTTTGGACTTTTCATCATTTATGCACTACATACAGGAAAAATACTCAGGGGTGTACGATCTTAAATAAGGCAATTTGGTCAACAGTTTGCTACGATATAATGAACCGCTGAACAACAGTGAGATAGATTTCCTGCGGAAAAAGGTGGGCGGGGAGCGGAAGCAGTATTATAAGATATATAGCATGTTGATGATTTTAAGTTTCCTGGTGCCTTTTGCAGGCGCATGGTATCGTGCAGCCGGCGGAGTCGCAAATGCGTTTTCTCCGCTCAGGTATTTTGGTTTTACCGCTTTTCTGCTTTTTCTTTCCAGCCTTGCCGTTGGCCTGTCATACCGGCTTTACCTGCGCAAGGTTTTTTGGGACCTTAAAGCCCATACCAAGACCATAGAATTGAGCCATATTGTCCGCAAACAGTTCATGCCGCAGAATAATTCTTACCATTTTTATATTGACTCACCCAACAGGCTCAGTATAGAAGTGAGCCAGGATGATTTTTATCATATGGATGAAGGGGATGAAGTAAGTATAGAATATACCACTCATGCAAAGATTTTTTTAGGGTACTTTTAATACGGACTTACTGAATTTTTCTAATAATAAGCAAACGCACAAAGGCATTCCTGTCTGTTCCCATCTCTTTATCGCTACGGTCATTTGTTAATGCTATTTTGAAAGCGACTTCTTTTCCAATGGGCATTTCAAAAAAGAAACTATTCAGCCCAAGAGATTGATCCGTATAAAATACTCCAATTGGTTTATCATTAGCTGAAATAGCTAAACGGGCATATTCTTTATCTGAAATTGACCCGTGAGAAGATATGGTAAGCTCGTATTTACCAGCAGCCAGTTTTACGGGTTTTGAATATATTGCGCCTGTCCATATGGGCACAGATTTGTCATCTGGCAATGGAGTGACGGAAGCATAGTCTGTATCAGCAATAATTATGGCGTTCTTTTTTACCTTATTTAAAGAAATATACAAGTCGGCCCATGCCCCGCAAAATTGTTTATTGCTTACTAAAAGAAATGAGGTGTCGACAAATGCTCTTTGCGCAACGCTTATAGGTTGGTCCATATGCCCGCCTATTATCCAAAAGCCATTAAAGTCATAGCGTGGAGATCGGGATAAAATAGAATCAACAATATCTGATTTCACGCCATGCAAATTAACCGGCTTATAATGATGTATCTTAAAATAATAATGTTGCTGCCATTCATTCATTTCATTCACCATCGGAAAATTTTCAAAATTGTTGTCGATCACGTAGGTGGCCATTTCCCTGAACTGGTCCTTTTTTATAGTTGTGTAATATTTTTTACATAGACTATATCGACAACAGACAAGGTTATAAAAAAGGACAAAATAAGATATTTGACCAGTTTGTTATTTATGAGCTCTATGCCGTATGCCAGGATCATTAAAAAAGCAGGAAGGATAACTATGGTATAACGGGGAAACAGCATGGGGACAGATAATAATGAGCGCAGGTATGGGATAAGAAAGGTGACAAATATCCATATAGACAATGCCAGGAAACTAAACTGCAAGGGCTTGTCTTTTATTTTTCCTGTCTCGGGGTCTTTCGATTTTAATAAGACATGTAAGGTATACACCAATAACAGGATGAGTAGTATAGGTTTTAGAAGATTCGTATCGCCGAAATATTCATTAAAGAAATCGATAAAAAAATTGTCTGATACAGGTGCGATCCAGAATGATTTAATCCTGACCATGGACTTGACATTGGAAATAAGCGGAATATACCCTAAACATATTAGCAGGCCACTAAGGGAAAATCTTTTGAAATAATTTATTCTATCTGTTTTTGATTCTAAAAAAACGAAATAATGATGAGGACAATTTGTGAGGATAATATCATTACGCCATAATAATGGGTATAGAGCAACAGCAATGTAAAAAATGCATAATAGAGGCTATCTTTCAGGGATAGTGATTTTATAAGCCTTACCAGGTAAAGGAAGGAAAGAACAGTGAAGAGAAATGCAAAGATGTAATCTCTTCCTTCCTGGGAATAAATGATAGTATAGTAGTTAACTGAAGTAATAGCAGCCGCAATAAGGCCCAGGTTCTTATTTAAAATTTCTTTTCCTAAAAGAAACATTGCCCAGATACTGATGGTACCGCCAATTACTGATAGACCTCTTAATACAAGTGATGTTTGACCGAAAAGAGTTAAGAAGATTTTTTCGATAATAAAATGCAATGGGGGGTGATGGCTTATATGATTGATTAAGTCAAAAGTTGCTCTCCATGAAATGTCGGGATCAGATATATTGATAGTATCCAGTTCATCGGCCCATAAACTCTGAAAATTGATATGGTATATTCTGAGCAGGAATCCGAAAGCCAATATGATGCTTAGGATTAAAAAGGTTTTTTTATCTTTTATTTTCAGTATATCCATGTGCCCGGTAACGTAAACTTTTCCCCAAATTGTTGTGATTTGAGATTAGACCAAACCTTAAAGATAAAGTTACGCGTCAAAAAAAAATTTGTTTTTGGACTGAATATCTTGCGTGAGTTTTTATAGCATGTATAATAGTTTGTAAATGAATGAAGAGATTGCTTAAAATGTTCATCTTCTAGGTATTGAAAAGTATTTGCAGGGATCAGTGCGCAAAATAAATATCCCTCACAATGTCTGCATGGCAAATATTGTGAGGGATAGACCTGTGCCAGATAAATTATTACTTTATTACCTCTAGCTTTTTAGTCACGATCTCAGTCCCGTCATTTATTTGAAGTAAATAGAAACCGGGGGCTAAGTTGCTAATATCAATTTTATTCACTGCATTTTGTGGTTGGCATATAGTGCTTATTAGAACGCGACCTGAAATGTCAGCTATGTTAACACTGAGATTTTTTATTGCGGCTGTGCCTGATACCTGCACATAGCCGGAGGCAGGATTAGGTGAAATGGTGTATTTATCTTTATTCAGTTCTTCAACACCTGATGAACCGCCCAGCAACGCAAAATCATCTAACTCAATAAAACTATAACCTGCGAATGTTGTAAGTTCAGCTTTCAGGGTTATCCAACTACAGGCTATTGTAGGGGTAAAAGGGTAAGAAAGGTTCCTCCATATAGTGTCTGATGCAGGAGGTGGTGGAATGGTGTCGATAAGTGTACCTGTGGTGTAGTTATTTGCTGAATATCCAAGGTCCATTTTTACTACGGCAGGGGAGAGAGAAGATTTATATTTGAATGTAACTGTGTAGGCATGTCCTGCCTGCATAGCAGGGTTTACTTTTAAGGCTATAACATCATACTTGGTAGTGTTGGATGTCAGGCCAATATAGCTAAGTCCGTCTGCGGCGAGGCCATAGTTGCAAAACGAATTTTCAGCGCCAAAATAAGCTATGTTATCTGCTGTGCCAAAGCCGGTATCTGCAGCATTTGTATAGGCGCTCAATCCGGTATCGTGCAGGTAATTACAGGATCCGGGATTGGGATAAGCGGATTCAAAACTTCCGTTGACAAATGATTGTGCATAGGTATTTGTCAGCAAAAAAACAGCCGCAATGAGTGCGAGGTAAAGTCTTTTCATAATAATTGTTACTTGGTTTGCTATAAAGACTGTGTTATTTTAATAAAGGTTGGTTGGTATTTCATAGCACATAACAATGTCAGAAAGCAAAATGCTTCAATATGGGCTAGCCTTCCACATTCGGTTGGACTAAGGTTTTCTTTTTAATACCTTTGCAGCCCATGATCCGTATAGGTAAAATAGTGGCTACACATGCTTTGCAGGGCGCAATGGTCATGACACATATAGTAGGCAATGCCAAATGGCTGAAAAAAGGAGATGCCCTGATGCTGGAAATGCATAAAGGCAGCTACATCCCTTTTTTTGTGGATGGCTGCAAGGCCAATAATGATGAGGAGTATATCATAAATCTGGAAGAAACTGTGACCATGGAAGCGGCAAGAAGGCTGATAGGCAAGCATGTATATGTAAATGAAGATGTGTTGGGTAAATTTGCTAAAGATTCTCCTTTGCTCTGGATAGGCTTTAAAGTGATAGATAAGGATAAAGGGGAATTAGGCATCGTAGATGATATGATGCAAACACCCACCCAGTGGATAGCGCAGATGAAATACCAGGGCAAGGAAGTATTGATACCTCTGGTGGAGCAGACCATAGACGGTGTGGACCTTAAAAAAAAGATCCTTCACCTGGACCTGCCCGAAGGATTATTGGAAGTGTATTTATAAGCCCCAACCCCTAAAGGGAGATGGGATTTTGACAAATAATAAATTATAATAGCCCCTTAAGGGGTTTGGGGTATGAGGATAGATATCATCACAGTTTTGCCGGAACTTTTGGAAAGCCCTTTCAGCCATTCTATTATGAAAAGGGCCCAGGCCAGGGGCTTGCTGGAAGTGCATACCCATGATCTGCGGGATCATACGCCCTATAAGCATGGGCAGGTGGATGATTACCAGTTTGGCGGTGGGGCAGGCATGGTTATGATGCCGGAGCCATTGGCTGTGCTGCTGGAAAAACTGAAAGCAGAAAGGGTTTATGACGAAGTGATCTTCATGACCCCGGATGGCCTGCAGTTTGAACAAAAAATGGCCAATAAGCTCTCATTGGCAACAAATCTTATTATAATATGTGGGCATTATAAAGGTATAGATGAGCGTATACGCCAGCATTTTGTCACGATGGAGATCTCCATTGGCGACTACGTGCTGAGTGGGGGAGAACTGGCTGCTGCGGTGGTGGTGGATGCTGTGGGCCGCCTGCTGCCAGGCGTGCTGAATGATGAGACCTCGGCCCTCTCAGACTCTTACCAGGACGGGCTGCTGGCCCCGCCTGTTTATACCCGCCCGGCAGATTTCAGGGGCTGGAAAGTGCCTGATGTGCTGCTTTGCGGCGACCCCAAGAAAATAGATGCCTGGCGCCACGAGCAAAGCCTGCAACGCACCGCAGAGCGCCGCCCGGGGCTTTTGAGTAATGATACACAGGAATAAGCCATAAAATTTTTGTAATCATAAAATTTATAGTACCTTTGCAGTCCTAAAAAAAATGTAACAATGGACGCTTTAGCTTTTGTGCACGAGCAAATGACCGGAAAGAAAGAATTTCCGAAATTCAAGGCCGGCGATAATATAACTGTTAATTATAAGATCATTGAAGGTAATAAAGAACGTATCCAGTCTTTTAAAGGCGACGTTTTAAAACGCCAGGGTAGTGGCGGTACTGCTACTTTTACCGTTCGTAAAATATCAGACGGCGTAGGTGTAGAGCGTTTGTTCCCTTTATTTTCGCCTAATATCGAATCTATCGTAGTTAACAAGTCGGGCCGTGTGCGCCGTGCTAAATTGTTCTATCTCCGCGAGCGTCAGGGTAAATCTGCACGTATCAAGGAAAAGAAACAAATTCATGCTACTGCAAGGGTAAAATCATAATAGTTATAATACTATATTTAAAAGGCTGCATAAAAGCGGCCTTTTTTTTTGCCTGTTTTAAGAAAACGTCTTAATATCGCAGTCCGAAAAGAATAGTGTGATGGTGTAACGGTAGCATCACAGACTCTGACTCTGTTTGTCTAGGTTCGAATCCTAGTCACACTACTTGTATAAGGGTTGCATAATTGCGACCCTTACTTATTTTCACGTATCGTTTTTAGCGGCTTGATTTTGAGCAATTGATTGCAGAAGCGTCTAGTCTATCCGCACTTCAAACCTTTAGATGAGAGTATTCCTATTGAAAACACAAAGGGCCGAGATTAGGATATCGAATACAGAAGGACGATAGGTAATGAAATGATAAAAGCTTGCAAACAATTTAATGTCAGTCCCCAATCTTTGACTTCTGAAAATAATGAAAGCGAGTTTCGTCTTTTATTAAACCGCATTGATCAAATGTGCAATGGCTGATGTTGATAGACCCACCACATTGAATGTCACGGTACGATCGGCTGGTTAGCATTTACTGTGTGTGATGCTTGTATGAGTTGTACTAGAGCTTCAGTTTTAGTTGCGATCATGAAATTATTTATATCGTCATGTTCAATCATTATTCCGCATAGAAAAAACACAACGTCCTCTTTTTTTTCAATTTCATATGATTGAATGAACCATAATCCGCCACCACTAATACCTTTTGGTTCTGGACTCATGTTCATTTCCAGTTTCTCTACATAGGTGCTCTTACGCTTAGTAAAACGAATAAGTGTGTTAACCTTCACATTGTAGGCAAATCGTTCATAGGTCTTTGCGTCTTTTGATTTCCCAATAAATACGAATGGTTCAGAGCTAAGGCATTTGGTACGGTTGTTGATTTTGGTCTTGGTTATCGGGTAACCAACCACCAAATAGTCTGTTTCATCTGGTATCCCTTTATTAAACATTATTTGGGTTACATCCAGAAACTTGTACTTTTGAAACATCATTTCAGTAGTTGCAGATGATAACTTTACAATTCCTAGGTCAATTTCACCGCCATCTCCTGTTTTTATGATTACTGCGCCGCGGACTAAATGCATCTCATTTTTTGCATTCAGTACACCTATATTTATATCCTCGCCATTTTGGCGCAGGCAATGACCAGCAGTGATCAAATAATGATCTTGTCCGACTTTAAACAATACGCTGCTCCCGAGTGCCTCTAAATCTCGTTCAGCATCTATAGACCAAATGAATAATTGTGGGGAATATTCAATAGCCCTCTTTGCGACCTCCAGATAGAGGCTGGTTATCCATTCGTATGATTTTATTTGGTCTCGCATATCATTCAAAAAACATGCCTTCTGTATATTGAGGTTCTTTCGCGAATTTGGTATACCCAGAAATACAGGCACCATCTAAGATACCTGAATATTCAACTATTTGGTTGTTCAATTCAATTGGAACAGCAGGAAGAACCAGCCATTCTTTATCGTGGGTCGCATTTCCGATAGCCATATCAAATGCCAGGTCACCTTTATATTGCTTTAAAACAGTCGAAGCATCTATTAATAGTATGCGATAAATTTTTGTTAGCCTTAAGAACAGCGGTAACTTCGGCTCAAATGTTGCCTCATAAATACCCTCAGCTATATTTTTTAGGTTCAATTCAAGGGGACGCAGTCTAAGGATTGCGAACTGCCAATTATTTTTATCACCATAATATTCTGAAAACTCTGGCAGTTTCATTAACCCAGATTTTGCAGTTGAATAAAATCTGACAGCATGTCGTATTTTTAGGTATGAGTCTTCGCCATCAATATGTAGATCAGCCTGTAACGCCTTGGGGA